>NZ_JAFLQX010000014.1:0-137871 GCF_017579965.1 Salegentibacter sp. BDJ18 | reverse complement strand
ATAAATATTCTCCCCACTATAATTTAATACTTTGCTTGTACTTTCCATAACTTGAGTCTTTTAAGTTTTGATCAGGTAATTTAATAACTGTTCTTGACTTATGGATTACAAACATAAGGGCTATTCACTCTTCACTCTTAACTTTTAACTTTTAACTAAAAAAGATCGCCGCGCTCAATCTTCGCTTGCGATGACGTTTAATATTAAAATTTAGAAAAACCTCACCGGATTAGGAACCCTGTGAGGTTTTCCTGAGTTTTTAAAAAATATAATTCAGTTGAATGCCTCCAAAATAGTTTCTGGGATTCCCGGGATAATAATAACGTGGATCGGCACCTCCAAAGCCAACGGCATTGGTTAATACACTCGCGGCATAATGCTCATCCAGAGCGTTGTTTACACCACCATATAAATTTAAATTTAGTTCCTGAAAAATATTGAAAGTATAACCAGCTTTTAAGTTTACCAAACTGTATTCATCTGTGTAACCTGAATTGGCGTCATCCAGAGGAATTTCTCCTACGTTTCTAAAATTTCCATAAAATTCAAAACCTGATTCGCTCTGAACATCGACCCCAAGGTTTATTGTGTATTTTGGTACTCCGGGCAGTTCATTTCCAGAGAAATCTTCATCATTGTTTACAAATTCATCAAACTCGAAAAAATTTATGGCTCCTTTTACATAAGGTTTAATTGAAATACCAGGTCCAACTAAAAAACGGTAGTTGGTAAGAAACTCAATTCCGTTATGATTGGTTTTTCCTGCGTTTATACCCACATATTGATCTTCTGCCACGCGTTGCGCAACCAGCAAATTCTCTATCTGAATGGAGTACACCGAAATTTCTGTATATAATTTATTTTGAAGCCAATTTCCTTTAAATCCTGCTTCATAATTGATTCCGGTTTCGGGTTCCAGGCTGGTGTTTATCTGCCCTTCAGGAGTTAAGGTTTCAGCCACTGTAGGTGTAGAAAATCCGTGGCTTATGGACGCGTAGATATTCATTCCTTCGCCAACTTCATAACTTGTTCCAATTCTTGGCGAAAAAACAGCATCAAAACCGTAATCCCCGGTTTGGTCTACTTCGTCTTGCGTATAAAGATCGGTTAAACTATAATTTGTGGTGTTTAAATTAAAACCTGCTTCTAGGCTCCATTTATCAGTAAATTCAAGATTAATTTGGGCGAAAAAGTTAGCATAATTTCGGTCCTGTTCATTGTTGCTTTCACGCTCACCTAAAACACTTCCTTCGCCGGGAAAATCTTCATATAAATTAGCAAAAGTTCCGGTTTCATACCATTCATTATAATATTCAGCACCAAAACTAATTTCTGAAGGAAATTCAAAGACCTGGGTGTCTAAATTGAACTTTGTTCGAACCCCGGCCGAAACACGTTCTTCCTTTAAAATATCAAAAGGACGGGGCTCGTAAGCATCTCTAAAGCTTAGAAAAATGCTGGTGGTATTAGTGAAATTACCCGAAAGATCATGCGTGTAAGATCCACCAAGCATTCCGCGATCGTAAGATTCGTATCCCTGGGATTGGCCCCAGGTGAATGCAGCGGTTTCCGGATTGTTTAAAAAATCTTCTTCGTTAATAGAACTCGGAATAAAAGCTTTTAAACGGGTGAAATTCGCAAGATAAGACAAACTACCATTTTCGCTGGTTTTAAGGCTTCCATTTACCAAAGCCGATTTGCGATCGTAATTTCCATTGTCGCGGTAGCCATCGCTGGTTAGATTACTATAAGTTGTAAATAATGCAGAATTGGCAGTAGTGTTTGAAGCCTGATAAACATGTTTCATGGTATTAAAACTTCCAAACTGCGTTTTTGCAACCAGTCTAGCTTCTTCTTTTCCCGGTTGTTTTGAATACAAATTGATAGATCCACCTAGTCCGGCACCATAAATACTGGAAGTTGGACCTTTAATTATTTCAATTCTATCTAAAGTTTCCTGGTCAAAATCGTCTAAAGTAAGTTCTCCCTCGGCAGTAGTTAGCGGAATCCCATCAAAATAAGCCTGAATTCTATTGGTGCTGTATTGTGAACGCGCACCAATACCACGGATATTGATTTTATTAGTATTTAAAGCTCCCTGGTTTACGAACATTCCGGGTACATTATTAAAAGTTTCCAGCACGTTCGTTGCATCAGTTCGGTTAAAATCGGTTTGAGTTACAAGATTTACCGAAGCCGGAACTTCCCTAAGTGATTTAGGTATAACCGTACTGCGCACCACGACTTCTGAAAGTGCTTCAGAGGTAGGACTCAAATAAATTTCCTGCGGAATACTTGTTGTAAGTTGAATTTTTAAAGATTCAAAACCAAGTGCTGAAATCTCGAAATTCCCCGGCAATTGATTAGAATTTACACTAAAAATTCCTTTTTTATCTGAAACTGCAACTAAGGATGAAGCTTTGTAAACAGAAACATCTTCTATAGGTTCACTTGTATTTGCATTTAGTATTTTAAATTGATTTTCCTGTGAAAACAGGTTTCCTATACAAAGTAGGCACAAAAGTGCCAGTAATTTTTTTTCCAATATTTTATATTTTATTCAGCTGAAACTTTCCAGATTATATTTGCATCGTCGTCATTCATCAAAAGATCTCCATTTGGTGTAACAGTTACTCCTACAGGTCTTCCGTGAACTTTACTTTTAGCTTCATCTGCTATAAAACCGGTAAGAAAATCTTCGGGCTGGCCAGGTTGCCCATTTTCGTCAAAAGGAACAAAAAGTATTTTATAACCCGAAAAAACTGCTCTATTCCAGGAACCATGCTGGCCTACAAAAGCACCATTTTTATATTTTTCCGGAAATTTATCTTTGGTGTAAAATGCCAGTCCTAAAGAGGCGGTATGAGGCCCAACAGGAACATCGGGCACCATAGCTTTCTCAACTAATTCTGTATGTGGATCATCTGCCCATCGAGGATCTTGAATTTGCCCATAATAAGAATAAGGCCAGCCATACCAACCATCTTCTTTCACACTAGTAATATAATCTGGCACCAGGTTATTGCCAATTTTATCACGCTCATTTACGGCCGTCCATAATTCACCGGTTATAGGATTCCAATCCATTCCCACGGGATTTCTTAATCCGGCAGCGTATAATTTCTCTCCACTACCATCAGGATTAATTTCGAGGATTGCAGCGCGTCTTTTTTCTTTATCCATTCCATATTCTCCAACATTACTGGCAGAACCAACAGAAACATAAATTTTACTTCCATCTTTATTGGCCAGTAAATTACGGGTCCAGTGATTATTATATCCACCGGCAGGTAAACTAAGAATTTTCTCCCCTTTAGCTTCAATTTTTGTATCCCCTTCAGTATATGGGTATCGGTAAAGACCGTCGGTATTGGCTACGTAGAAATAATTATTCAAAACCAACATTCCGTACGGTTGATTTAAATCATCCAGGAACACTTCCTGATAATTTGGAGTACCATCATCATCTTTATCTCTTATCAATGTAATCTTGTCGGCACTGTTTTTCGTATTAGATTCAACCACAAAAATATCTCCGTTCGGCGCGATATAAGTTCTACGCGGATGTTTTAAGTTCTCAGCAAATTTAGTAACCTTAAAACCGGCTGGAGCCTGTGGTTTTTTATCTCCCCAACCAATCACTTCGCTTTCTTTGGTAACAGATTCGGAAGAAAATGGTGGCACTAATCTAAGTTCACCAATTGCGGTCTCCACCACATCTGCTGGTTGTTGTGAGAGCTCTTTTTTCTTCTCTTCACTAAGGTCTGTATTCACCTGAGCCTGGACCGGGATGGCTAAGCAGCAGGAAAGTGAAAGACCTATAATTGTGGTAAGCTTTTTCATAATTTCAGCATTTTAGTTTAAAATTAGCTTTTAATACTTCGGCTGAAAAGTTTTTAAAGCAGATTAGGTTTACTTTAACAAACGCCAATTAGTCTAAGTTTTTTGGTGGCTAGGCGCGTTTTAGTTAAGTTTATACCTTCAATTGCAAAGGATACTATGAAAAAAATTCTCGTTTTGAGTGTGGGGCTACTTTCGCTGATTTCCTGCGATTTAGAAAAATATCAATTAGTTACCGATTATGATCTTGAAACCCGTTTTGAAAAAAGTGGTGGTAAAGAAACCGGTACTTACGAAGAAGTTATTGATTTTTACACCCAACTTGCCGAAAGTTCTGGCAAAATAAGCCTTGAAGAATTTGGCAAAACCGACAGTGGTGAACCACTTCATCTTGCTATTTATAGCCCAGGCGAAGATTTTGATTTTGAAGAATTAAGAGAGAAAAACAGTATAATTCTTATAAATAACGGTATTCATCCCGGGGAAAGTGACGGCATAGATGCTACAATGATGCTTTTTAGGGATTTGGCGGGAGATTCTATTACCGCTCCAAAAAATACTGTTTTAGCAACAATTCCTGTTTACAACATTGGTGGCGCTTTAAATCGAAATTCTACCAGCCGAACCAATCAAAACGGTCCTGCCGAATATGGTTTTAGAGGAAATGCCAGGAATTACGATTTAAACCGGGATTTTATAAAAGCTGATACCCGTAACACACGAAGTTTCTACGAGATTTTTCACCACGTAAAACCCGATATTTTTATTGATAATCACGTGAGTAATGGGGCCGATTATCAATATACACTTACACACCTTTTCACTCAACATAATAAACTTGGCGGCGAACTTGGTGCTTATTTAGATGAGCAAATTATGCCTGCGTTAGAGGATTCATTAGCAAAAAAGGACTGGGATATTACGCCTTATGTGAATGTTTTTAATGAAGTACCTGAAGAAGGATTCTCGCAGTTCAACGATTATCCTCGTTATTCTACAGGCTATACCACGCTTTGGAACACTATTGGAATGATGGTAGAAACACATATGCTAAAACCTTATCCAAAACGTGTAAGAGGAACATATGAGCTGATGCGCAGTATGATTGGTATTGCTGAAAATGACCGGGAGCGCATGAAAGATATTCGCAACCGGGCTTCCAGGAAATATCTCACAGATCGCTGGTATCCCATAAATTTTAAACCTGATACGGAAAATCCCAGCCAGCGCAGTTTTAAAGGTTACGAAGGTGAAATGATTGCCAGTGAAGTTACCGGTGGCGAACGTTTAAAGTATGATAGCAAAAAACCTTTTACCAAAGAAATAGACTACTATAATAATTTTATTGCTGAAGACACGATTGAAATACCCCGGGCTTATATTGTGCCGCAAGGATGGTGGCAACTCACCGATCTTTTAAAGCTGAACAAAATTAAACTGGAACCTCTTCAAAGCGATACCACTTTATATGTTGAAACTTATAAAATAGAAGATTTTAAAACCAGAGATCAGGCTTATGAAGGCCATTATATGCATAGTGAAACCAAAGTTTCTAAAAAAATGGATTCAGTAAGGTTTAGAAAAGGAGATTTTGTGGTTAAAACCTTTCAGGAAGGTGCGCGCTATTTAATTGAAACTTTAGAGCCAGAAGCGCCGGATTCTTTCTTTAACTGGAATTTCTTTGATACCGTTCTGCAGCAAAAAGAAGGGTTTTCACCTTATGTTTTTGAAGATATCGCTAAAAAAATGCTTGATAAAAATCCCGACTTAAAAGAACGTTTTGAAGAAAAGAAACGTAATGACGCAGAATTTTCAAACAAATCTTACTACCAATTAGACTGGTTGCATAAACAATCTAAACATTATGAAACGGCGCATTTACGCTACCCTATCTTCAGAATGCCTCGTTAAATATTTTTCAGAAAAAAGAAGTTTAATATTTGCATAAGATTTTTGAAGGGCCTTTTGGCTTTTCTTCAAATCTTTCCATTTTGCTTTTTCAATTCCTTCTTTGGTTTCGGGCCTCAATTCTCCATCATAAGAAGTACGCATCTCGTACCAATGGGTAACTTTAAGCCTGTAACGTCCTTTTCGTTTAAATATATGGTAAGTTTTCTGTAGAAATTTAGTCACTTTTAAACCTTCAACCCCCGTTTCTTCTTCCACTTCTCTTATCGCAGAAGCTTCTATAGTTTCGTTTTTTTCAGTCTTACCTTTTGGAAGATCCCAACGTTTTTTTCGGTAGATAAAAAGAATTTCATCTTTATCGTTTAAAACCATTCCGCCGGCGGCGGTAACCACGCGTAACTTTTTAAACAAATGCTTTAATAGTTTTTCTTCTTTTTCGTGGTAAAGATTCACATAAAGCAGTTCACCTTTAGTAATCTTTTTAATTATCCGCTTAATTCTAACCTTCTTAATTGGCAGTGATACATAGTTTTCACCTAAATCTTTCTTTGTTGAGAGAATTAAGGGAATATCATTTACAAAAACTTTATACATTTGCAGTATGATTTTAAATAAAGAAACAGCCAGAACAACTGCTGAACTGTTATTGCAAATTAAAGCAATAAAATTAGATGCACAAGAACCATTTACATGGGCCAGCGGTTGGAAATCGCCAATATACTGCGATAACCGAATAGTTCTCTCCTATCCGCCAATTAGAAATCACATAAGGGAACAGTTTGCACGCCAAATTGAAGAGCTTTATGGAAAACCTGATGTTATTGCAGCGGTAGCAACAGGCGCCATTGGTATTGGGATGTTGGTAGCCGAGATTTTAAGTCTTCCGTTTATCTATGTTCGCCCAGAAGCTAAAAGCCACGGACGAAAAAACCAGATTGAAGGAAATCTCTCTGAGGGCCAAACCGTGGTGGTAATTGAAGACTTAATTAGTACCGGAAACAGTAGTTTAAACGCGGTAAAAGCTCTAAAAGAAGCCAAAGCTAATGTAAAAGGTATGCTTGCCATTTTTACTTACGGTTTTAAAACTGCCGATGAAAATTTTGAAAAAGAAGGAATAGAATTACATACGCTTAGCGATTATGATTTTTTATTGGAAACTGCACAACGCACCAATTATATTAATGCAACTGAAGCCGGTATTTTAAGAGAATGGCGTCAGGATCCCGCAAACTGGAAAAATAAATAATGGATATAGAAAGCCCAAAAGTTACTGCAGATAAAAGTCAGCAGGAAATGTTCAATTTTTTGACCAAGGTTGAGAATTATGAACAATTAATGCCTGAGAGCAAGGAAGTATTTGAAGTTAGAGATGAGAAAACTTTTGTTTTTGGCCTTAAAGGAATGCCCGTTATAAAATTAGAAATCCAGGAAACCATAGAGCCAGAATTGGTTGTATTAGGTTCTACATCAGATAAATTTGATTTTAAATTAAAAGCGCATATCGAAGCTTTAAACGAAAATCAAAGTGAAGTGAAGATGGAATTTAATGGTGAATTTAATGCGATGATGGCGATGATGGTGAAAAAACCATTAACCAAATTCATAAATACTTTAGCTGAAAATATTGGGACGCTATAATTTTTAAAAAACTTTTATTTTAAATTAATATTCTTCAAATTTCAGGTTCTGACTAGAGGTGAAATAATATCAAGTTAGAACCTGAAACAAGTTCAGGTTGACGCAAAATTCTTTTTAATACATCAATTTAATTTCTTTTAAATCGAAAGTTTTAAAAACTGAATCTTCTATTTCCAAATTCAATCTACCCGAAGTGGTGACACCGCGAATAATTCCCGTGAGATACGTGTCATCTGGCAGTTGAAAGGTAGATACCAAATCCCGCCTAAACATATTCCTGGCATATTTTTCTAAAATTGAATCTTCAGTATCAGCATTAATTTGAGTTAATTTATCTTCAAATTCATCGGTAATCCTTTTTAATAATTCATCCAGGTTAAAATTATTCCCAGTGACTAATTTTAAGGAAGAAGCCTGTGGAAGGCCGGGAAATTCAGTTTGATTCACATTTAATCCTACTCCAATTATAGAAGCTGCTATTTCATTATTTTTCAGGATGTTTTCAATAAGAATTCCGCTAATTTTATAGCGTGCTGACATTATGTCGTTAGGCCATTTTACATTTAAGGCAGGCACATTAAATTTGTTTAGCACTTCAATAATTGCCAGTGAAACGGTGGCACTCATTAAAAACTGATGATTTACCCCAACTTTTATTTTTGGATATAAAACGCTAAAAGTAAGGTTCTCCCCTGCATTTGAAACCCAACCAGACCCGCGTTGGCCGCGGCCTTTGGTTTGCTCTTGGACCACTACACATATAGGTTCAAAAGAGGTTTTGCCGCGGTAGAGCTCCCGGGCAAATTCGTTAGTAGAATTGGTGGCATTAACTTTGATTATACGCATACTAATAGTAAGAAATGAAACGGGCGTTAAATGTTATGTAAACTAAGCCTATAAACAGCTAAAAAGTAATAACTTTGCGAAAATAATTAATTTTAATGGCAAAAAAAGAAGCGAACAACGATCAACTTATTGCGCATATAATTAAAGGAATTGAAGAAGTAAAAGGTAACGACATTGATATTCTTGACCTTAGGCAAATAGAAAATACCGTATGTGATTACTTTATAATTTGCAACGGGACTTCCAACACACAGGTAAACGCCATTGTGAATTCCATCCAAAAAACTGTAAGTAAGGCTCTTAAAGACAAACCCTGGCACGTAGAAGGCGGAGAAAATGCAGAGTGGGTACTTTTAGATTATGTAAACGTGGTTGTTCACGTTTTCCAGAAGCATATTAGAGAGTTTTACGATATTGAAAGTCTTTGGGGTGATGCTAAAATCACTTCCATAGAAACCAATTACTAATTATTTAATTTAGAATTACCAAGAATGGCGAAACAGCAACCCAAAAAAAATACAGATCCCAAGAAGCCTAAATTTAATGCTTACTGGATCTATGCCGCTATAATTATTATATTCATAGGAATCAATTTCTTTAGTGGAGGCGGTTTTAGTGAACCAGCGCAAACCAATCCGGCTGAATTTCTATCTTATCTTAGAGACGGTGATGTAAAAAAGGTAGAGATTGTAAACCGAAAACAAGCTAAGGTTTATCTAACCGAAGAGGCAGCACAAAAAGATATACATAGGCAAGCTAACGATCCCGAACTTTTTAACACCGGTGGTGAAACTCCGGCTTATAGTTTTGAGTTTGGTGATTTGCAAAACCTTGAAGACGATATCAAGGAAATAAAAGCTGAAAATAATTTAGACACCACTGTTGTTTACGATACGCAAAGTAACGTAATGAGCGAGATTTTCTGGGCATTATTACCCTTTATCCTCATTATTGGTGTTTGGATTTTTATAATGAAAAAAATGAGCTCTGGTGCCGGTGGCGGTGCAGGAGGCCAGATTTTCAATATTGGCAAATCAAAAGCAAAATTATTTGACCAAAATACCGATGTAAAAACTTCTTTTAAAGATGTTGCCGGCCTGGAAGGCGCAAAAGAAGAAGTACAGGAGATTGTAGATTTTCTTAAACATCCAGAGAAATATACTTCGCTAGGTGGTAAAATTCCTAAAGGAGCTTTACTTGTAGGCCCTCCCGGAACCGGTAAAACCTTACTGGCAAAAGCGGTTGCTGGAGAAGCTAAAGTGCCTTTTTTCTCACTTTCTGGATCAGATTTCGTAGAAATGTTTGTAGGAGTTGGTGCTTCAAGGGTTCGTGACTTATTTAAGCAAGCCAAGGAGAAATCACCTTCCATTATTTTTATTGATGAAATTGATGCTATTGGTCGTGCCAGGGGAAAAAGTAATTTTTCCGGTTCTAACGATGAACGTGAAAATACCTTAAACCAGCTATTAACAGAAATGGATGGTTTTGGAACCAATACTAACGTTATTGTAGTTGCTGCAACCAACCGTGCCGATGTACTGGATAAAGCGCTAATGCGTGCTGGAAGATTTGACCGACAAATTTATGTTGATCTCCCAGATTTAAATGAAAGAAAGGAAATTTTTGAAGTTCACTTAAAGCCACTTAAAAAAGTAGCCGAAGAACTTGATACTGAATTTTTAGCAAAACAAACTCCGGGATTCTCTGGAGCTGATATTGCCAATGTTTGTAACGAAGCTGCACTTATCGCTGCTCGTAAAGGCAATAAAGCGGTAGGAAAACAGGATTTCCTTGACGCCGTAGACCGTATAGTTGGCGGACTTGAGAAAAAGAACAAAATTATTACTCCAGACGAGAAAAAAGCAATTGCCTATCACGAAGCTGGCCACGCGACTGTAAGTTGGATGTTAGAGCATGCGGCTCCACTGGTAAAGGTAACTATTGTTCCGCGTGGACAATCACTTGGTGCCGCCTGGTATTTGCCTGAAGAACGTCTTATTGTAAGACCAGAGCAAATGCTGGATGAAATGTGTGCTGCCCTTGGTGGGCGTGCCGCAGAGAAAGTGGTTTTTGATAAAATTTCAACCGGAGCTTTAAGCGATCTTGAAAAAGTAACTAAACAAGCTAAAGCAATGGTTACTATTTATGGGTTGAACGATAAAGTTGGAAACCTTACTTATTATGATTCTTCTGGCCAGAGTGAATATAATTTCACCAAGCCATATAGTGAAAGTACATCTGAGCTTATTGATAAAGAGATTTCAAATTTAATTGAAACCCAATATCAACGAGCCATAGATTTACTTACCAAACACAAAGATAAACTGGGACAGTTAGCCGATATTCTCCTTGATAAAGAGGTAATCTTTAAAGATGATTTGGAAACTATCTTCGGAAAAAGACCTTATGATAAGGACAAGGAAAAAACTGAAGTTTTAGGAAAGAAAGAAGAAACTCCTAAAATTGAAGAAAAAGCCGCTGAAACCGAAGAACAAAATCCCACCCCCGGAAGTGATTCTGAAGAGAACACGATAACTGAAGATAATTCAGTTAATAAATAGTTCACAACCACGGTTTAAAAAATCTTAATTTACCTAAGTGTTAAATTAAGATTTTTTACCTTTGGTTAAAATGACGTTGAGAACCACACCCAAAACTCTATGAGTCTATTTAGAAGATTTCTTAACCCTAAATCTAAATCAGACAAAAAACAGGAATCTCCTGAAAAAGCTGAGCGGGGAAAATACATGCCAGAGGTAAAACTCCCTACTGATGAGCGTTTTATGCTTAATTTTAAAAATAACGGGGGTAAATTTCTCTATTGTGAAGACAATAAAGAGATGCAAGAAGCTTTTGATAATATTTTACTGGAAAACGATTGGTACGAAAAAGAATGTTTTTGCCTTGATCCCAATCTTCAGGATAAATTTAAAGGTTTCAACCTTAGTTTTACCAGGTCTGGTGCGGCTCCATTCTTTCTTTCTACCTGTGAGTACCTGGTAGCAAACGATGGTTCAATACTTATTTCTTCTAACCAGATTAAAGAATGCAAACTCAACGATTTACCCGATAATTTTGTTATTATTTCTTCTACAAGCCAGTTAATAGATACAATTGGTGAAGGCCTTCGCGGCATTAAATTTAGAAACAAACAGCGAATTCCTTCTAATATTACTACCATCAAAAATTTTGAAACGCAGAAAGAAGGTGATTTTATGAGCTATGGAAGTAGTACAAAAAACCTATATTTGCTCCTGCTGGAAGATTTATAACACATGAGGGAAGCTATTATTAGAACTATTTCAGGATTGTTGTATGTATCCATATTGGTGGCTTCTATACTTTCTTCAGAATTAATTTTTATCAGCTTATTTTATCTTTTAGGACTAGTTTGTCTTATAGAAATGCAAAAACTTCTGCATTTAAAAAGCTATGCACTCTATGGTGTACAAGCCTTACTTTTTTATCTTTTCAGCTATTTAAAATTTAATCAGGATGCTACAATCCTGTTGCTCTTTATTACCATATTCGTAAACTTATTTCTTGTAAAAGATTTACTGGTAGTGAGAAAAATACCTGTTTTTGAAAAGAAGAAATATATTATAATTATTTTTTACTTAATTTCTTCGGTAATTTTTCTCACCCTAATTCCAACCATAGAAGGCGTTTTTATTCCAAAATTGGTAGTAGGTATTTTTATCCTAATTTGGACTAATGATACTTTTGCTTATATTGTTGGAAAGAATTTTGGAAGCAAAAAACTCTTTGAACGTATTTCTCCCAATAAAACTGTAGAAGGTTTCCTGGGCGGAGTTATTTTTAGTGGTGTAGCCAGTTTTTTTATTTTTTATTACACCCAGTTCCTCACCTTCCCTATCTGGCTGGGAATGGCCATAATACTTAGTGTTTTTGGAACTCTTGGAGATCTTATTCAATCAAAATTTAAACGGCAGGCAGGCGTAAAAGACAGCGGCACCTTAATGCCAGGACACGGCGGCTTGTTTGACAGGCTTGACAGTATTATCTTTTCGAGTCCATTTGTATATGCTTATCTATATATTCTAGACTATGTTTCATAAAGAAGGTTATAAAATTATGGCGTTGGCAGCACTGCTGCTTATTGCAATAAACGTGGTATCTTATTCGTTAATAAATACATACTGGGTAAAATTTGCTATCCTGGTAGTCACTATCATACTGTTTTTTCTAATTATTCAATTTTTTAGAAATCCTAAACGGAATACAGTTTTAAACGATGCGCACGTGGTGGCACCAGTAGACGGAAAAGTAGTGGCCATTGAAGAAGTAGAAGAAAAAGAATACTTTAAAGACAAACGTTTGCAGGTTTCTATTTTTATGTCACCAATAAATGTACACGTAACCAGGCATCCAATTGGCGGAAAAGTAAAATACAGTAAATATCAGCCCGGGAAATTTTTGGTGGCCTGGCATCCAAAATCCAGTGAGGAGAATGAGAGAACAACGGTAGTGGTAGAAAATGATATTGCCGGAGAAGTTTTATACCGGCAAATTGCCGGGGCAATGGCAAAAAGAATTGTAAACTATGCTGAAGTTGGAAATGAAGTAATCCAGGGCAGTGACAGCGGATTTATAAAATTCGGTTCTCGGGTAGATGTGTTTCTACCTTTAAACACACCAATTTCGGTGAAACTTAACCAGAAGGTAAAAGGTGGGCTAAGTATAATAGCCAAAATTGATGAATAAGCAGTACGTTATGCCTGAAACAACAGATGAAAAATTTTTAAAAGCCTATGACATGGCCAGCAAAACCACGCAAAAATTTGCGCCAGATGTTATGCTTCATTTCTACGCCTATTACAAGAAAGCCACTCAGGTAAACGGATTTTACGTCCCGCCTACCAACGAAGGAGATCTTAGAAATGCTTTTAAAATAAACGCTTTATTACAGGTGAAAAATTTGACCAAGCAGGAAGCTCGGGAAAAATATGTAGAACTTGTAGAAGAACATATTGGCGAAGTAACCGAATAATCACTCCGCCAAAAATCTCCTTTTAATAATTTATTTCAGACTTTTTAAGCTGGCTTTAATAGCTTCAATTTTGGCTTCAGCATCGGCTTTTTTAGCTTTTTCTATAGCCACAACTTTTTCAGGCGCATTATTTACAAAACGCTCGTTAGAAAGTTTCTTCTCTACAGATTTCAAAAAACCTTCATTATACTTTAATTCCTCTTCCAGTTTTTCAATTTCAGCCTCAACATCTATAGAACCGGCAATTGGAATAAAATATTCGTTAGATTTTACACGGAATGAAAGTGCACCTTCCACCTGCTTATCTACATAGCTAAAAGCATCTATATTTCCCATTTTCAAGATTACAGGATCAAATAATTCTGAAGCTTTTTCATTATTCATCACCATAAGATCTATGGTGTTTTTGAATGAAATATTCTTCTCTTTCCTTACTTTTCTAATTCCCGCTATAACTTCTGAAGCCAAAGCAAACTCATTGATTATTTCTTCATTGAAATCTTTAAGCTCAGGCCATTTTGCGATTATTAAAGCTTCAGATGCTTTTCTTTCGGTAATTTCCTGCCAAATCTCTTCGGTCACAAACGGCATAAAAGGGTGAAGAATCTTTAAATTATCTTCTAAAATTTCTATTACCGCTTTATATGTTTTCGCATCTATTGGCTGCCCGTAAGCGGGTTTTACCATTTCAAGGAACCAGGAACAGTAATCGTCCCAAATCAATTTGTAAGTACTCATTAAAGCATCACTCATTCTGTATTTAGAGTAATGGTCTTCAATTTCGGCAAGAGTTTTTCTAAACCTGGCTGTGTACCAGTCTATCGCGATTTTAGATGTTTCGTCCTGTTCTTTTTCTTCGGAAACTTCCCAGCCTTTTACCAGCCTGAAAGCATTCCAGATTTTATTTGAAAAAGCACTTCCCTGCTTACACAGGTCTTCTTCAAACATTAAATCGTTCCCGGCAGGAGAACTCAGTAGCATTCCTACCCTAACGCCATCGGCGCCGTATTGTTCAATTAGTCCCAGCGGGTCTGGAGAATTCCCTAGCGACTTGGACATCTTTCGACGCTGTTTATCCCGAACAATCCCGGTGAGGTAGACATTTTTAAAAGGACGTTCACCTCTATATTCATATCCAGCCATAATCATACGTGCTACCCAGAAAAATAAAATTTCAGGAGCGGTCACAAGATCGTTGGTAGGATAGTAATATTTAATTTCTTCATTTTCCGGCTCAAGAATACCGTTAAAAACGCTCATTGGCCACAACCACGAAGAAAACCAGGTATCCAATGCATCTTTATCCTGAATTAATTCTTCAGCCTTTAATTCAGCAATCCCTGACTTTTCTCTTGCTTTTTCCAGGGCCTCTTCAGCGGTTTCAGCAACTACAAAATCTTCTTTTCCACTTCCATAGAAATAAGCGGGAATCTGTTGTCCCCATAAAAGCTGACGTGAGATATTCCAGTCACGCACATTTTCCATCCAGTGCTTGTAGGTATTCAGAAATTTATCTGGCACCAGGTTAATTTCGTCACCAACCACGGCATCAATTGCCGGTTTGGCAAGTTCTTTCATCTTTAAAAACCATTGATCGCTAAGTTTTGGTTCTATTACCGCACCGGTACGCTCACTGGTTCCTACTTTATTAATGTGCTCTTCAGTCTTGGTAAGCACACCCATTTCTTTTAACTCTTCTACTATTTCTTTTCTAGCCTGGAACCTGTCTTTACCTTCGTAATGCATTCCGTGGGCATTAAGACTGGCATCATCGTTAAGGATATCAATTACCTCAAGGTTATGCTTATCGCCAAGCATTTTATCGTTTTCATCGTGAGCCGGTGTTACTTTTAAACAACCGGTACCAAACTCCACATCTACATATTCATCTTCAATAATTGGAATCACGCGATTACAAATAGGAACAATCGCTTTCTTACCTTTTAAATGTGTGAAACGTTCATCGTTTGGATTGATACAAATTGCGGTATCCCCAAGAATAGTTTCAGGACGCGTGGTGGCAATAGTTAAAACATCATCACTGCCTTCTACTTTATAATTTAAATAATAAAGATTTCCCTGCTTTTCAATATGAATTACTTCTTCATCAGAAAGTGTAGTTTTCGCTACGGGATCCCAGTTTACCATTCGGTAACCGCGGTAAATAAGACCTTTTTCATATAGATCTACAAAAACCTTAATTACAGAGGCTGACATATTATCATCCATCGTAAACTTGGTTCGGTCCCAATCACAGGATGCGCCCAGCTTTTTTAACTGCTCCAGGATAATACCACCGTGCTTGTGTGTCCAGTCCCACGCGTGTTGTAGAAATTCCTCACGGCTAAGATCGTTTTTATCAATTCCTTCAGCCTTTAATTTTGCTACTACTTTAGCTTCAGTTGCAATAGAAGCATGATCTGTTCCCGGTACCCAGCAAGCGTTGAAGCCCTTTAACCTGGCGCGTCTCACCAAAACATCCTGAATGGTATTATTCAGCATATGACCCATGTGTAAAACCCCGGTCACGTTTGGCGGCGGTATTACAATGGTGTAAGGCTCACGCTCATCTACTTCAGAATGAAAATACTTGTTTTCCATCCAGTAGTTATACCATTTATCTTCTACTTTTTTTGAATCGTATTGGGAAGCAATCGCCATATTGGTCTGGTTTTTGAAAAATAAAGGCAAAAGTAATTATAACTTAAGGATTATAAAAGAAGTTGATTTGAATATAATTTTGAGTGTACATCATTTCAACTTATCTTTACCTTTCGTTTATTAAAAACCAGAAATTATGAAAAAGTTAATCGCAATTGCCATTTTTGTTGTTGCCGGGTTAGGCACAGCAATGGCGCAGGAAACAGCCAAAATAGAATTCAAGAGTGAAACTATTGATTATGGCGAAATAAAAAAAGGAAGTGACGGTGTTCGCGTTTTTGAATTCACCAATACAGGAAATGTTCCATTGGTTATTGCCAATGTAACTTCAAGTTGTGGGTGTACAATTCCAAAGAAACCAGAAGAACCAATTCAACCGGGAGAAACCGGCGAAATCCAGGTAAAATATAACACTAAACTTGTGGGGCCAATTAGAAAAACGGTTACCGTTTATTCTAATGCCGAAGAAGCCACAAAATCGCTTAAAATTAAAGGTAGAGTTATCGAGGACGATAGCAGCCATTAATTTTAAGATGAAGAAATAAAAAGCCGTTTGAAGTTTATTTCCGTCAAGTTGATTTCAGTTTCTAAAATCTTAGATCCTGAAATAAATTCAGGATGACGTTTATATAAAAAATTCAAACGGCTTTTTTACGCTCATAATTGTACATTTCACCTTAAAAAGGTACATATTCTTTTCAGGCCAATTATAACATAAATAGGCCTGAAATTTTAAAGGAATTTTGCATTTTTGCACAGTATTAAAAACAATCTCATGCCAAGTATTTCAAACAAAGGGCGCAATATGCCCGAATCTCCCATAAGAAAACTAGTTCCTTTTGCTGAAGCAGCAGTAAAAAAAGGAAAAAAAATCTACCAGTTAAATATTGGGCAACCAGATATTGAAACACCTAAAGCAGCATTAGACGCGGTTAAGAATAATGATATAGATGTTCTTTCTTATAGCCATTCTGCGGGTTTTGTATCTTATAGAACCAAATTAGCGAAATACTATCGTAAGAATGATATTCCGGTAGATGCTGAAGATATTATTATAACCACAGGAGGTTCAGAAGCTTTATTATTTGCTATGGGAAGCATTACCGATCCCGGCGATGAAGTTATAATTCCCGAGCCTTTTTATGCAAATTACAACGGATTTGCTACAGCTTCAGGAGTTGATATCGTGCCTATAAAAGGATCTATTGAAGATAATTTTTCGCTTCCTGCTATTTCAGAGTTTGAGAAATTAATTACCAATAAAACTAAAGCGATCTTGCTTTGTAACCCTGGAAACCCAACCGGGTATCTTTATACGCGTGATGAAATTCAGCAGTTGGCAGATTTAGCAATAAGACACGATTTGTTTATTGTTGCAGATGAAGTTTATCGTGAATTCGCTTACGATGGGGTTAAGCATCATTCAATTATGAGCATTCCCGGCCTTGAGCAAAACGCTATTATGGTAGATTCTGTTTCTAAACGTTACAGCATGTGTGGTGCAAGAATTGGCTGCCTGGTTTCAAAAAATAAGGAAGTTATGATTGCCGCAATGAAATTTGCCCAGGCAAGATTAAGCCCACCTACATTTGCTCAAATTGCCGCTGAAGCCGCATTAGATACTCCAGATGAATATTTTGAAGAAGTAAATAAGGAATATACCGATCGAAGAAACCTTTTAATTGAAGGTTTAGAGCAAATTCCCGGGGTAAAAGTAGCAAAACCCAAAGGTGCATTTTACTGCATCGCAGAATTACCAATAGATAACGCCGATAAATTTGCCCAGTGGTTGCTGGAAGATTTTCAGCATAACGGGGAAACAGTAATGGTAGCTCCCGCTAATGGCTTCTACTCTACTCCAAATACCGGGATGAACCAGGTGCGAATTGCCTATGTTTTGAAAAAAGAAAACCTGGAAAAAGCCATAGAAATTCTAAAAATAGCCCTGGAAGAATATAATAAATAGGCTATGCAGGTTGCTGAAAATTTTTCGCTGAAAGAACACAATACTTTTGGAGTAGATGTAAATGCCCGGAAATTCGTCTCGGTGCATTCTACTGATGAATTGCGTGATGTTTTACAGCAAACCTATGCCTCAGAAATTTTTGTACTTGGCGGTGGCAGCAATATGTTGCTAACCCAGGATATAGATAAAACAGTGGTTCATATTGGCATTAAGGGAATAGAACTTATTTCTGAAAGTCGGGATGAAGTAGTTTTAAAAGTTGGTGCCGGTGAAAACTGGCACCAATTTGTTTTATATTGTATTGAAAAGGGCTACGGCGGATTAGAAAACCTTTCCTTAATACCCGGAAATGTGGGTACAGCACCCGTTCAAAATATAGGAGCGTATGGCGTGGAACTCAAAGATACATTTGAATCTTGCGAGGCTATGCGAATACAAACCCTGGAAATTGAAACTTTTAACCTGCAACAATGTGAATTTGATTATCGTAATTCAGTATTTAAAAATAAGCTGAAGGGAGAATATATTATCACTTCGGTTAATTTTAGATTAAGTAAAAAAGACCATCAATTAAGAACCGAATATGGTGCCATCCAGGCTGAATTAGATAAGAAGCAAATTAAAAAACCTAACATTAAAGATGTATCTGATGCTGTTATAAGCATTAGGCAGCAAAAATTACCCGATCCCAGGGAATTAGGAAACAGCGGTAGTTTTTTTAAAAATCCGGTTATAAAAGAGGCTGAATTTAAAAAACTTCAAAAAAAATTCCCAGAAATGCCTTTCTATGCCTTGCAGGCAAATAACATAAAAATTCCCGCAGGTTGGTTAATAGACCAGGCTGGATTAAAGGGGTACAGACAGGGAGATGCCGGAGTTCATAAAAACCAGGCGTTGGTATTGGTTAATTATGGAAACGCTACCGGGGAAGAAATTTTAGCACTTTCCAGGGAAATTCAGGATAAAATTTATAAAAAATACAATATCAAACTTGAACCTGAAGTTAATGTATTTTAAATGTTTGTAGAAAAAAAATTAACGCTTGTCCTACAAAAACACCTCCTTAATTAACTTACAATTAGCAGTTTACATTCAAAAACAATCTTATATTTATAATATCAATATCGGGGTGCTTAGGCTGAGATATACCCGCAAAACCTGATCTGGTTAATCCCAGCGTAGGAAATATTGAATCTGTAAAGACTTTATTGTCTTTTAAGAGAGAGCTTCATTTTCCGCAAAGAAAATGAAGCTTTTCTTTTTTTTAATAATACCAAAAAAAATCCACCGGTAAAATATTACCAGTGGATTTTATTCAAAATCAATCTTTTTATCTAACTAAGATTCTTTTTTCTTCATTACTACCCCATCTATTAGGTGCACCATCCCGTTAGAGGCTTCAATATCTGTAGCAATAATAGTTGCTTTGTTTCCATTTTCATCTTGCAGAACAATATTGTCTCCTTCCATCATTACCTTAAGTTCAGCACCATCCATGGTAGAAATACTTGCTTCACCTTCGCCATCTTCAATCATTTGGCTTAGATCTGAAGCTGTTATTTCATCATCTACCACATGATATTTTAAGACAGTAGCTAATTGGTCCTGATTTTCGCTCATCATCAATTCATCCATTGTAGCCTCGTCAACTTTTTCAAAAGCGCTATTGGTTGGCGCAAAAACCGTATATGGGCCTTCATCTTCGGTAAAAGTATCAGCTAAATCAGCATTTTGTAATGCACTTACAAGAGTGCTTAAAGAATCTGTCTCCATTGCTTTTGCAGCAATACTGTTAGATTCCATTTCCATACGTTCTTCTTCAGCAGCCATTTCAGCCTGGCGTTCGACTTCCTGCTGCTCCATTTTAGCCTTTTCTTCTTCTTTCTTTTTGGTATCTTCACAAGAAGTAAAACTGAAAGCAAAAACTGCCAGAAGAATTATTAAAATTTTAGTTTTCATAAATTTAGTTTTTAGTAGTTAATCGAACTAATTTATTCTCTAATCCCGACATTTTTAGGGATTTACGATTAAATTTTAGTTAAAGTATGTAAAGCTTATACTAATATGCGCTCTAATTTTCCCAAACGTCATTTTATTGTTATTTTTGCATCAGTAATACGTCCGAATGTTTTTCGGGAATTATTAAAATAAAAGTCTGCTTTAAAAAAGCGATTTTAGAAAAATACAGCTATGAAATTATTATTAATAACAATAGTACTTTTAGGACTGGCCTTTGCCGGAATTGCCATAAAAATATGGGGAAAGAAAGACGGTAAATTTGCAGGAACCTGCGCAAGCCAAAGTCCATTTTTAAATAAAGAAGGTGAAGCCTGCAGTTTTTGCGGTAAATTACCCGAAGAAATGTCTGATTGCTCTGGAGAAAAAAAAGCGGCTAATTAGATTAAATGGCAACACTTTTACTGGAATTTTTCTTATTATTTTCTTTAATTATACTGGCCTATTACCTGGCCTTTTTCGCATTTGCAAATAACACCCCAAAAAATCCCGGGAAATTAAACCTGCCTGTTTCGGTAATAGTTTGTGCAAAAAACGAAGCAGAAAATCTTAGAAACTTCCTTCCTCCTATCCTGAATCAGGATTATCCCGATTTTGAAGTTATCGTGATTAATGATGCTTCCCACGATGAAACTTTAGAAGTTATTGAAAATTTCCAGGCTCTTGATGGCCGGGTGAAACTGGTAGATGTTCAGAATAATGAAGCTTTTTGGGCGAATAAAAAGTATGCACTCACGCTTGGAATTAAAAAAGCGAAAAATCCTTATTTAATTTTTACCGATGCCGATTGCGCTCCACAAAGCCGAAACTGGATTACCCATATGGCTGCGGGATTTGTGGAAGAAAAAAGTATTGTTTTAGGGTACGGTGGTTATTTTAAAAACGGTAAATCTTTACTTAACAAGCTTATTCGGTTTGAAACTTTACTCACCGCTATTCAATATTTTTCTTATGCAAAATTAGGAAATCCGTATATGGGTGTGGGTAGAAATCTTGCTTACACTTCTAAACAGTTTTACGACCAAAAAGGATTTGCAAATCATTTACACCTACGCTCTGGAGACGACGATCTTTTTGTAAACGAAGGAGGAAATGAAGAGAATACTTTTATTTGTCATCATCCCGAAGGCAGCACACGAAGTGTCCCAAAAACCGATTTAAAATCCTGGTTTAAGCAAAAAAGAAGGCACGCCTCAGTAGCCGGTTTTTACAAAACAAAAGATAAAGTTTTACTGGGTTTATTTTACGCTTCCCGATTCTTTTTCTGGATCTTATTAGCTGCATTATTAATAATTCAATTTCAATGGCAACTTGTTTTAGGAGTTGCAGGATTTGTATTACTGGTACAGGCGGTGATTTACGCTAAATCGGCAAAAAAACTTGAGGAGACAGATGTGGTTTGGTTATTTCCGTTTTTAGAAGTATTTTTAATATTTACCCAATTTGGCATATTTATAGCAAACAGCGTTTCAAAACCTACGCATTGGAAATAAATCACGAATTGCTACTTACCAAAATTAAAGCTGCCAAAAAAGGGAGTCAATCAGCGTTTAATTATTTGCTTGATACTTTTTGGGATAACGTGTACGGTTTTCAGTTAAAAAAAACCGGCAACGCGTACGAATCTGAAGATATTACCATTCAAACTTTTTCCAAGGCTTTTAATAAAATTCACACCTTTGATGAAGATTATTCTTTTAGCACCTGGCTTATTGCCATTTCAAAGAATATTCATGTAGATATGCTTAGAAAGCAAAAGTCTTCTATAAGGTCTCAAACCACTTCAGATCAAAATGATAAGGTGTACCGTATTGCTGATGAAACACCCACTATTGAAGATAAATTAATTAGCGAGCAACATTTAGCGCAACTGCTTACAGATATTAAACAACTGAAGCCGCATTACCAGGAAGTGATCAATCTTAGATATTTTCAGGAGAAATCTTATAAAGAAATAGCCCAGAGCCTTGACGAACCTATGAACAATGTAAAAATTAAACTCCTGAGAGCTAAAAAGTTACTTGCTGAAATTATTGAAGCCCGAAAATCGGTGTAAGTTATCACCGACTTAACGTTCTAATTTATGCAGTTCGGTAGATTATTGTATCTTTGAAACCTAGATTTTTGCTATGAGTACAGACACTATAAGCCCAGTAAAAGAAAAGCCAAAAGCCAAACCAAAATGGTTAAGGGTTAAACTTCCAACCGGAAAAAAATACACCGAACTTCGCAGCCTGGTAGACAAATACGATTTGCACACCATTTGTACTTCGGGTAGTTGCCCAAATATGGGGGAATGCTGGAGTGAAGGTACCGCTACTTTTATGATTTTAGGAAATGTTTGTACCCGTTCCTGCGGATTTTGTGGTGTAAAAACCGGCCGCCCTGAAACAGTAGATTGGGACGAACCAGAAAAAGTAGCCCGCTCTATTAAAATTATGGGTATTAAACACGCCGTGGTAACCAGTGTAGACCGCGACGATCTTAAAGATATGGGTTCTATTATTTGGGCCGAAACCGTAAAGGCAATTCGCCGAATGAATCCTGAAACTACACTTGAAACCCTTGTCCCAGATTTCCAGGGAAATGAGCGTAATTTAGATAGAATTGTAGAAGTAATGCCAGAAGTTGTTTCTCATAACATGGAAACCGTAAAAAGGTTAACCCGTGAAGTGAGAATCCAGGCAAAATACGATCGCAGTCTTGAAGTGCTTAGATATTTAAAGCAACAGGGAGTTAATAGAACTAAATCTGGAATTATGCTTGGTCTTGGTGAACAGGAAGATGAAGTTATTCAAACCCTGCACGATCTTAGAAGTGTAGATGTAGATGTGGTAACTATAGGCCAGTACCTGCAGCCCAGCAAAAAACATTTACCGGTAAAGCAATTTATTACACCAGACCAGTTTAAGAAATACGAAGCTATTGGTCTTGATCTTGGATTTCGCCACGTAGAAAGTAGCGCCTTGGTTCGCTCTTCTTACAAAGCACACAAACATATCGACTAAGTTTTTTTCTGAAATAAATGAATAAAAGCATCAATATTGCCATAAACGGTTTTGGCCGTATTGGACGCAGCCTTTTTAGACTTTTAATCGAAAATAAAAGCATCAATGTGGTTGCAATAAACGACCTCGCCGATGCAAAAACCCTTGCTCATTTATTAAAATACGATAGTATTCACGGTGTTTCTCCTGCGGAAATTTCTTCAGAAGGAAACAATATAATTGTTAATGGGGAATCAATTCCACTTTTAAATTATGCTCATCCACAAGACATAGATTGGAGTGCATATAAGGTTGATACGGTAGTAGAATCTACAGGAAAGTTTAAAACCGTTAAAGATCTCCAGCATCATATTGAAAACGGAGGGAAAAATGTGATTTTATCGGTTCCCCCAGAAGACGAAGAAATTAAAATGGTGGTTTTAGGAGTAAATGAACATATCCTGGACGGCACTGAAAAAATAATTTCAAATGCCAGCTGCACCACGAATAACGCAGCGCCAATGTTGAAGTTAATTCACGAAAATTTTAAAGTCCAACAGGCTTATATTACCACGATACATTCGTATACTTCAGACCAAAGTTTACACGATAAACCTCATCGCGACTTAAGAAGAAGCCGTGCCGCAGCACAATCTATAATCCCAACAACCACGGGAGCAGCAAAAGCCTTAACTGGCATTTTTCCTGATATTAGTGATGTTATTGGAGGTTGCGGAATTAGAGTTCCTGTACCAAATGGTTCTTTAACCGATATGACAATAAATGTAAGCAAAGAAACCAATATTGAAGAAATCAATAAAATCTTCAAAAAAGCGTCCGAAAGTTCGTTAAAGGGAATTCTTAGTTATACCGAAGATCCAATAGTGTCTATTGATATTAATAATAATCCGCATTCCTGTATTTTTGATGCCCAAATGACGTCGGTAATTGATGGGAAATTAATTAAGATAATTGGTTGGTATGATAATGAAATCGGGTATTCCAGTCGTCTTATCGATTTAATTTCTATCGTTAATGATAAATAACTATATTTATCTCAATTAAGCTTTTAGCTGAATTTCCCGAATGAAGAACTTTACTCTTATACTACTTCTCGCATGTTGGTGCTCGTTCGCTTATGCAATTCAGCAAGATGAAACCGAAGATTCTCAAATAACTAACGAGAGAATTCAACAATTACTTAACGATGCCGAAGTTTCGGTAAATATGTTAGATTTTGATAATGCTATAGAGCAATTAAATTCTTCCCTGGAACTTTCAAAATCTATTAACGATAAACGTGCTATTGCACTTTCCAGCAGTATTCTCGCCAAACTTTATTACTTAAGGCACGATTTTGATAAAGCCATTACCGAGCTGCAACGAGCAATTTCGATTCAAAGAGATATTGAAGACCAAAATGGTTTAGCATATAGTTATGTAAATTTTGCCAAGATTTTAATGGGACAAAAAGATAAGGAAAGAGCCAATCGCTACCTGAATCTTGCTGAAGAAATCTATCTAAAACTCGATAACGAAGTATACCTTGGTATTGTAAATTTAAACCGTGCCATCATAATCCTTAATACGGAAAATGAACCAGCAAAAGCATTAAATCTTCTTCAACAGGCAAGGACCACACTTTCAGAGACCGATAAGAAATATGAACTTTCTCGCCTCTATTATTATACTGCCCGGGCTCATTTAGAATTAAAAAATTATGCATTAGCCAAAGAAAATAATAAACGTGTTTTAGAGATTGCCTATGCTCAAAATTTTGGAGGGATGATTATGTCTGCCAATAAACTAATGAGTAAGCTATACGAAGAAACCGGAGACTTTGAATCTTCATTAGTTTTTCTACAAAAAAGTTTTGCCCGCAAAGATTCTATAATCGCTATGAATAATGCAGTACTGGCCGAACAGGTTAATGCCAGATACGGTGTAGATGCGTTACAAAGTAGCCTAAATGAATTAAGTCTTCAAAACGCAGAACAGGAAAGAAATTTAAAAGTGAATAAGCTAACCACAATTTTAAGTGTGGCTCTTATCACTATTTTATCACTTTTAACCCTTTCTCTATATAAGAATAATAATTTAAGAGCGCGCGCTAACGAGTTGCTGCAGAAGAAAAATGCCGAACTTACAAAAGCCAAGGAAAATGCTGAAAAAGCTTCCCTCGCTAAAGCGCAATTTCTCTCTACAATTACCCACGAGTTAAGAACTCCTTTATATGCAGTAACGGGGCTTACCCATTTATTGTTAGAAGAAAGCCCTACCGAAAATCAAAAAGAACATCTTAATTCGCTAAAATTTTCTGGGGAATACCTGCTTTCACTTATCAATAATATACTAGATCTAAACAAATTAGAAGCGAACAAAGTGGAGATCATGGAAGCTTCTTTTGATCTTAAAAAACGAATTTCGGATGTTTTGGTAGCTCTAAAGAATTCGGCTGATGAAAAAAATACCAAAATCCATTTTAATTACGACGATTCTATTCCGCAGGAATTAAAAGGCGATCCGCTAAAAATTTCCCAGATTCTTATAAATCTTATCGGGAATTCCATAAAGTTTACTGAAGACGGTGATATTTGGATCAATGTTTCTAAAAACAGTCGGGAAGGGAGTTTTGTGCTGCTGGATTTTGAAATAAAAGATAATGGGGAAGGCATAAGCAAGGAGAAACAGAAAGCTATTTTTGAAAATTTCACCCAGGGCTCTACTCAAATTAACCGCAAGTTTGGAGGAACAGGTCTAGGCCTATCTATTGTGAAAAACTTACTGAGTTTACTGGGGAGTGAGATAGATTTAAAAAGCGATTTAGGAGAAGGGTCTACTTTTGCTTTTCAGTTAAAATTTGAAGCTAAAGAGGTTGAAAACCAACTTAACAACAGCCCAAGAATTGAAGCCGAACCCTTAGAGGATAAATTAGAAGGAAAAAACATACTTATTGTAGAAGACAATAAGATTAACCAAATGATTACCCGTAAGATCTTGGAAAAGCAAGGGGTAACTTGTGAGGTGGCAGATAATGGAACTATCGCGATAGAAAAAACAAAAGAAAAAGACTACGATCTTATTTTAATGGACATTCATATGCCGGGAATTAGCGGGATTGAAGCTACAAAAGAGATTAGGAAATTTAATACTGAAATTCCTATCGTTGCCTTAACCGCAGTAACCTTAGACGAAAACCTTGATGAGTTCTTCTTAAATGGCTTTAGTGATATTATCCCGAAACCTTATAAAACAGAAGAATTCTTCCTAAAAATTAACAGGCAATTAGCAATTAGGGAAAGTGCCGTTTAATCCTTTGGCACGCGCTTTGTAAATTCAGGCTTAATTGAATTATATATCAAAGAAAAACATATATAGTTTGAATTAGCCAAAATAAAAATGAGGTGTGAATTCACCTCATTTTTTATGTGCAAAACTCAAAATTTCCTGTTTAAAAACTTCTTCTTTATTTAAAAATGCAGTTTTTACTGGTAAATAAAATAGCTGCCCATTTTCAAAATTCTCGCGTAGTCTAACATAATCTTTCTCGGTGGTTAAAAGCAATGGTTCCTTTTGTAAACGGGTTATTTCGGCTTTGGTAAAATTATGATGGTCGTTAAAAGCCAGGTGTTTAAAATCAAGTTCTTGTGCTTCCAGGTAATCTGTGAGAGGTTTAGGGTTCGCTATTCCGGTAACGAGGGTAAAATTTTTATCCTTTAAACTGCTTAAGGGAGCTATTGTAGTTTCAGAAATAATTTCTTCATCGTAATCAATAAAACTAAAATAAAGTTGCTGATAATTCTGTAATTTAAGCTTAACCCTAATCGATTCCATTTCGGCCGTGGTGAGATTTGGAGGGCACTTTGTAACAACTACTATTTTTGCGCGTTCTGCACCTACTGTAGGTTCGCGTAAATATCCGGTGGGTAGCATAAAATCGTTTACATAGAGATCGCCGTAAGCGGTGAGTAAAATATTGAGTCCAGCCTGTACTTTTCTATGCTGAAAAGCATCGTCCAGTAAAATAATTTCGGCATTTTCCTGCTGAAGTTTATCAATCCCATTCCGCCTGTTGGCATCTACCGCAATAAGTGCATTTTTAAACTTTCTTTTAAATTGTAAGGGCTCATCCCCTACTTTTGTGGCAGTTTCCGTTCCGCTTAATAATCTATAACCTTTGCTGCTACGTTTATACCCCCGGCTTAACGTAGCTACTTTAAATTCAGGTAGTAAAAGCTTCAGCAAATATTCTATCATTGGAGATTTTCCGGTTCCTCCTGCATTAAGATTTCCCACACATATCACTGGAAATTTATAAGATGTAGATTTTAGAATTCCGGAGTTATAAAAGAAATTTCTGCTCCAGGTTACAAATCCGTACAACAAAGCAAAAGGAAGTAGCATTTTTCGTAAAATCTTCATACAGGGCAGGCTATAATAATTATATTTGAAGTTGGGCTGAAATTAACTACTACGAAATTAATAAAAAGCAACCTGCTAAGTTTATAAAAACCAAAAAAACAAGATGCTTGTAAAAGAAGTTATTGATATAATTGAAGAATTTGCGCCAACGGCGTACGCCGAAGATTTTGATAATGTAGGTCTTTTGGTGGGCGATAAAAATGCTGCTGTAACCGGCGCGCTTATCACTTTAGACACTTTGGAGACAGTGGTAGATGAAGCTATTGAAAAAAAATGCAACCTTATTATTAGTTTTCATCCTATTATTTTTTCGGGTTTGAAAAAGCTTACCGGGAAAGACTACGTAGAAAAAACAGTGATTAAGGCTATTAAGAACGATATAGCTATTTATGCCATTCACACCGCACTGGACAATCAATACAAGGGTGTGAACGATATGATTTGCGAAAAAGTGGGGTTAAAAAACCGGAAAATTTTAATTCCGCGGAAAGACAGCATTAAAAAACTTACCACTTTTGTTCCCAATAAACAGGCTTCAGCAGTAAGAAAAGCGCTTTTTGAAGCTGGGGGAGGAAGTATTGGAAATTATGATAATTGCAGCTTTAATTTAAAAGGAGAAGGCAGTTTTAAGCCTAATGAAGAAGCCAATCCGGTAATAGGAAAACGCGGGGAAGTTCATTTGGAAGTAGAAACACAAATTAGTCTTATTTATCCATCTATTATTGAGAAAAAGCTGCTTCAGGCACTTTTTAGCGCTCACCCATATGAAGAAGTAGCTTATGAAGTAAGTGCTTTAGATAACGAAAATCAGCATTTGGGAATGGGAATGATTGGGGAATTAGAAACCCCTGAAAATGAAAAAAGCTTTTTAGAACGCATAAAAAACGAATTCAATTGTGGCTGTATAAAGCATTCTCAATTACGCAGAAAACCAATTAAAAAAGTAGCAGTTCTGGGCGGTAGCGGAAGTTTTGCTATAAGTAAAGCAAAAGCTGCAGGAGCCGATATTTACCTTACCGCAGATTTAAAATATCACGATTTTTATAAAGGTGATAATGACTTCATTTTAGCCGATATTGGACACTACGAAAGTGAGCAATACACAAAAGATTTATTACATTCTTATCTTACAAAAAAAATTAGTAATTTTGCACTTATTTTAGGAGAGACAAACACCAATCCAATCAAGTATATATAACTATGGCAAAAAAGAACGATGTTACTGTAGAAGACAAGTTAAGAGCGTTGTACGACCTTCAACTGGTTGATTCCAGAATTGACGAAATAAGGAACGTACGCGGTGAGCTTCCGCTGGAAGTGGAAGATTTGGAGGATGAAGTAGCCGGATTGAGCAAGCGTTTGGACAAAATGGATGCCGATATTGAGGTAATTGAGAATGATATAAAGAGCAAGAAAAATCTTATTGATGAGTCTAAAGTGACCATGAAAAAGTATGCCGAGCAGCAAAAAAACGTGCGTAACAACCGTGAATTTAATGCGCTTAGCAAAGAGGTTGAGTTCCAGGAACTGGAAATAGAACTTGCCGAAAAACACATCAAAGAATACCGCGCTCAAATTGAGCAGAAAAAAGAAGTTATCGAGCAAACTAAAGAGCGTCTTGAAGAAAGGAAAAAACACCTTGAACACAAGAAAAGCGAACTTAACGAGATTCTTGCCGAAACTGAAAAAGAAGAGCAGGCGCTAATCAAGAAATCTGCAGAATTCGAGAAGAATATTGAAGATCGTTTAGTAAATGCCTATAAAAGAATAAGAAGCAACGTTAAAAACGGACTTGCTATTGTACCCGTAGAACGTGGTGCTTCTGGAGGTTCTTACTTTACCATTCCGCCACAGGTAATTATGGAAATTGCCGGTAGAAAGAAGATTATTACCGATGAGCATAGTGGTAGAATCCTGGTAGACGAAGAACTTGCAAAAGAAGAGCAGGAAAAAATGCAAAACCTTTTTGCTAAAGTTTAATTAGCAGAAAAGAAATAAATACAATAAAAAAAGCCTCCAATTTGGAGGCTTTTTTAATGGTTAATAATTGCTGAACTGAGCTGAATTTATTTTAATCGTGACAGTCTATCGCGCAAGATTCAATTGATGTAAACCAACCTTTACCGTTAGTTAAAGCAACTGTAGGAACTCCGTTAGTATTAGCGCAAACTTCTAAAGCTGCTCTACAATTCCTTAATTGTTCTTCCTGGGAGAATTCTATCATAGCTCCAATAACGGGTGTAGTTACACCAATAACCGGTTCATCGTGCCATTTGTTTGAAGAAGCATTAGCGTTACCCGGTTTGTACATTAATGATCTAAGCACTTCCCCGGTACTTAATTCTGCATCAAATTTCACGAAACCGTTTTTTAATTCTTCAAAATGTGAAAAAATTAAATACTCATCGGTTTCAGGATTCGTTATTTTAAGTCCTTCTACAGCGTGTTTGTTTTGACTGGCTTCAAATGATAACTCATTTACGAATTTGAAATTAAAATCCCTGTCCTGGCTAATAAATTTGGCGGTTTCACCGGTTTTCTTAAAAATATAGGTAGCCGATTGGATCTTAAGAACGCCGTCATTTTCTAATGCTAATTCCTGTTCTAATTCCTGATTGGCAGCCGGGTTTTCTTCAGAATCTGTACTGCAGGAATGCAGGATAACACTAAGTAATAAAATACTTAAAAGTGATTGTGTAATTTTTTTCATTTCGATTTTGGTGTTAATTAGTTATTCTATTTTAAATCAGTTAATTTTCGCTGGAACTGCTTTTCTAACTTAAAAATCTTAGAAGTTACAGGCTGGCTAATGCTATATTTCCTATGTAATTCATTTTTTAAACAGTCTCTATAAATTTCCAGCTATAAGCAACTGATTATTATGTAAATCTATTAAAATTTGTTAATTTATTTGAAATTCATTTAATAAATTATTCTATTAAAATTTTATATTAAGCTGCACCTCTCAAATTACCCAAAATTCGAGGTTTTATATTGATTAACAAGCTTTTCACATTTTTAATCTATTTTAAAGCTACCTTTATTTCTACTAACTAAAACCCTTAATTATGAGATATTATGCAAGCCTACTTTGCCTAATTTTAGTGTTAGTATCCTGTAAAAACCAAGATAAAAACCCGGAAAGTGATCCTAATTTTAAAACGGAACAAACTGAAAACAAAAGCACTTCAGAGGTAAATACTGAAAATTCTACTTCAGCAAATTCAAATTATAATAAAAGTGAAAAAGAAACCTTAGAAGCGCCAGATACTAATAACAACGAAAACGAAGCATCTTCTTCTATATTAATTGATCCCGGCGCTACTTATATAAAAGTAGATGAAAGCGATGCAAATTGTAGTTGCTACTGTCTGGAATTAGATATGAATAATAATACAGAATTATGCCTGGCTGAAAATGAAATGTATATCAATGCCCGATATGCAAAAACAGGGAATTCAGTTAATATATTTTATGTGAGGCCATCTAACAAAAACACTAATAAAGATCTGCCCTGGAAAGATTTTGATACCAATACCCCTATTGCCGTTTTAAGTCCCGCCGACAATGGTAATATAGAATTGGACTGGAAAGGTTTTTACATAGATGGTGAACTTGCGGTAGATTACGCAATTTATGGCAAAAAAACACTTGAAGGAACTTATAAAAAACAATAATTAATGAAACGATTTTTCTTACCTACATTTATATTTCTATTAATTTCCTGCGGAAATAACGCCCAGCAGAAAACAGTTACCAAACCCGAAATTGCTAACGCCGATCCTGTGGAAGTACCGGCAGAAAATGGATATGAAAAAGCCTATTTTGCCAGCGGATGTTTTTGGTGTGTTGAAGCAGTTTACGAAAGTATTGAAGGCGTGAAGGAAGCTGTTTCCGGTTATGCCGGAGGGCATACAAAAAACCCAACTTACGAATCCAGCAATACAGGTAAAACCGGTCACGCTGAAGCTGTAGAAGTTATTTACGATCCAGAAGTGGTAAATTTTGAAACTTTAGTAGAGGTTTATTTTGGTTCGCAAGATCCTACGCAGGTAAACGGCCAGGGACCCGATATTGGTTCGCAGTACCGTTCTATTATTTTTTATCAAAATAAGGAGCAAAAAGATATTATAAACAAGGTAAAAAATGAAGTAGCAAAAGATTATGAGCAACCCATTGCTGCTGAAATTTTACCATTCCAAAAATTTTGGGTAGCAGAAAATTATCATCAAAATTACGAAAAGAATAATCCTAACAATCCTTATATTCAAAAGGTTTCTATTCCAAGATTAAACCGCTTTAAAGAAAAATTTCCCGAAATCCTGAAAGATAATTCGCATTAATTTTCGTTTTAAATTTTCTAAACACTTTTTAATAATAAATATATTCGGCTTTATTTAATAGGGCCGAATATGTATTTTTACCACAGAAATAGTTTAGGAAAAACCAGGAAACCTTTCGGCTAAAAAACTTCGGTTCCCTGATGTATTTCAAATAACACAAACTGATTAAAACAACAGATAAACAATGAGCATAACAATAGAAAACATTCTCTTAATAGGCTCTCTGTTGTTATTTATTAGTATCCTGGCGGGAAAAACATCTTATCGTTTTGGCGTACCTACATTAGTACTTTTTCTTGCAGTTGGAATCCTCTCAGGATCAGAGGGAATTGGTGGAATTTATTTTAACGACCCACAACTCGCTCAATTTATAGGAATTGTTGCCCTTAATTTTATTTTATTTTCCGGGGGACTTGATACCAGCTGGAAAACTATAAAACCGGTCATGTGGCAGGGAATTTCTCTTTCCATTCTAGGGGTTTTATTTACTGCGGTAAGTGTTGGCGTTTTTGTTTGGTACATCACAGATTTTACCATTTACGAAGGCTTATTGCTTGGCGCCATTGTTTCTTCTACAGATGCCGCCGCCGTATTTTCAATTTTAAGGGCTAAAAATCTTGCGCTAAAATCTAATTTAAGGCCAACTCTGGAGCTGGAAAGTGGTAGTAACGATCCTATGGCCTATTTTCTTACCATTGCCTTTTTAGGTTTGGTGGTGAACCAGGATCAAAGTATTTATAGTATTATTCCGCTTTTTCTTCAGCAAATTTTAATTGGTGCCGCGCTCGGATTTATCTTCGGAAAGCTAAGCAAATTGGTAATTAACCGTATAAAATTAGATTTTGAAGGTTTATATCCCGTTCTCGCTATCGCGCTAATGTTTATTGTATTTTCTGCTACTGATGCACTTGGTGGCAACGGATTTTTAGCGGTTTACTTAAGCGGAGTTTACCTTGGAAACCATAACATTATTCACAAAAAGACCATCATGCGAATGTTTGATGGGCTTGCGTGGTTAATGCAAATTGTACTATTCCTTACTTTAGGATTGCTGGTTTATCCGTCGCACATTGTTCCGGTTATAGGCGTGGGTATTTTTATTTCAGTGTTTTTAATATTTATAGCAAGACCCCTGGGCGTTTTTTTAAGTCTAATATTCTTTAAAATGAAAATGCGCCGCCGTTGGTATATTTCCTGGGTGGGGCTTAGAGGAGCTGTACCCATTGTATTTGCCACTTATCCGCTACTTGCGGGAATTGAAAAGGCCGATATGATCTTTAACATCGTATTTTTTGTCTCCTTAACTTCGGTATTAATCCAGGGAACTACATTATCTGTGGTGGCACGCTGGCTGCACGTGGCTTTACCAATGAAGGCCAAACAAAAATCGCCGGTAGATGCATTTATGGCCGATGGTGCTAAATCTTTTTTAAGAGAAATTAATATTCCGGAACAAAACCATTCGGTAGGCAAAAGAATTGTAGAATTACAATTTCCAAAGAAAGCGATAATCGCCATGATTTCCAGAGACGATCAATTTATTACTCCCAACGGAAATACGGTTATTGAAGCCAATGATATGCTGGTTGTTTTAACCGAAGATCACAGAACCATGGAAGGTGTTTATGAAAGCCTGAATATAGAACCAGATTTTGAAGAAAAATTAGAATGAAAAAGCCGGTTTGTTATCCAGTAGGTTAAGAATTTTATTTTCAACTTCAATAGAATCCCATTTATTTTCAATCCCTGAAATCTCCATCACCTCGTCCATAATTTTACGTTGATAATCGCCAATCGCTAAAGCTTCAGCATAAGGTTTATCAGAAAAAGTAACCCGGGAATACAAAGGTACCCAGGTGTTGGGATGTTTGTTAGAGAACCAATTTTCAATCTTCTTCCGCAGTAGAAAATCGGGATCTGCAGTTTTGCTGCTCATTTCAATAAAATTACGGTAGCTAAGTTCTGCAATGGCATCTGTATTGGGTTTTCGGGCTTTCTGGTATTCTTCAAAAATACTTTCCCAATCGTTCCCGTATTTTTTCATTTTTTGGTTTAATACCAGAATATCTTCAAAACCCGCATTCATTCCCTGCCCATAAAATGGTACAATTGCGTGCGCTGAATCTCCAACCAAAGTCACTTTTTCCCAATAAGACCAGGGATAACATTTTATGGTAACCATACTACTGGTTGGGTTTTTAAAGAAATCCTTTTTTAAATTTTCAATCTCCTGGTTAATATCTGGAAAATGTTTCTGAAAAAATAGCTCGGCATCGGTTTCGGTCTTGATGCTTTCAAAAGAATTTTCGCCTTCAAAAGGCATAAATAAAGTACAGGTAAAACTACCATCTAAATTAGGCATTGCAATAAGCATAAATTCCCCACGAGGCCAAATATGAAAGGAGGCATTATCAAGCTTATGGCTTCCATCTGGGTTGGGCGCAATGCTCAATTCTTTGTAACCAACATTTATAAAATGTTGCGAATAATTAAACCTGCTTTGCCTTTGCATTTTATGTCTAACCCGGGAAAAAGCTCCATCGGCACCAAAAATAAGATCAAATTTATATTCTTTCCACTCCCCTTTTTCACTCTCACCGGTATACAATTTGGCTTCAGCCATATCTATATCCCAAACTTTTTCTTCAAACCTAAAAGTGGTCCCGGCATCTTCGGCCAGGGTGATCATTTTTCGGTTTAAAACCCCACGGGAAATAGAATAAATAGCTTCTTCCTCTTTTCCGTATTTCTGAAAATAAAGTGGTTTATCGTTAACGTGCATCGCCCTTTTATCTAAAGGAAGCGCCAGTTTTTTAATTTCATCTTCTATGCCGGCAGCCCTTAAAGATTTCCAGCCGCGGTTAGACATGGCTAAATTTATTGACCTACCGGAAAATTCTACATTTCTAATATCCTTTCTGCGGTCAAATACCTCAACTTCATGGCCGGCTTTTCTAAGAAAAATAGCGAGTAAAGATCCAACCAGGCCTGAGCCAACAATGGCGATTTTTTTGGGTGTTTGCATAAATTCTTGCTGTACATTTTCCAGAAAACGGTTATTAGAAAATGCAATTTTAAGTTACGAATTTACTTATTTCTACTCAATTTAAGGCTCTCTCAGCTATTTAAGAAAAACCTATTTACCATTTAATTAACAGCACTTACTATATGCTTCCCTTAAATTTAATATTAAAATTCAATTAATATGCATAGTACTCAAGCCTTACTAAAATCGGTTACTATTGGAGACCTAGAATTAAAAAACCGGATTATTATGGCTCCAATGACCCGTAATCGCGCTGATAATAAAGATAATGCACCTTCCCAGTTACACGCCGAATATTATGCGCAACGCGCCGGTGCCGGACTTATAATCTCTGAAGGTTCTCAAATTTCTGATGCCGCAGTGGGTTATATAAATACCCCGGGAATTTATACCGAAAACCAGGTAAAAGGCTGGGAAAAAGTAACTGAAGCTGTTCACAAAAATGAAGGAAAGATATTTTTACAATTATGGCATTGCGGCCGTATTTCTCACCCTAAATTTCACGATGGAGAAAAACCATTGGCGCCAAGCGCCGTGAATCCAAATACGCAAGCTTATACCCCAGATGGCTTTGAAGACACTGTAGAACCACAGGCGATGAGTGTAGCCGATATAAAACAAACCGTCCTGGATTTTAAACACGCCGCAGAAAATGCCAAACGTGCCGGTTTTGATGGGGTAGAGATTCACGGCTCTAACGGTTATTTAATTCATCAATTTCTCAATAAAAATGCAAATATTAGAACCGATGATTACGGGGGAAGTATTGAAAACCGGGCACGTTTCTTTTTTGAAATTCTTGAAGCTATAAGTGAAGTTTGGCCAGAAAATAGAATTGGAGTAAGGTTTAATCCTTCGCTAAACGACGCCTTTGGAATTACAGCTTCAGAAGAATCAATTGCAACCTTTGATCACATAATTGAAAAATTAAATGCTTACGATTTAGCGTATTTACACCTCTCTGAACCTTTTACAGATGTTAGCCAGATAGATTACCTGGAAACAAACATTGCAAAACATTACCGCCCTATTTATAAAGGAAAATTAATGATTAATGCAGGCTTTGATCAGGAATCAGGAAATAAAGTTATTGACGAAGGTAATGCCGATATGGTTTCATTCGCTAAACTTTTTATTTCTAATCCCGATTTACCAGAGCGCTTTTCTAAAAATGCACCTTTAGCCGATTGGGATGAAGATACTTTTTATACGCCGGGCTCAAAAGGTTACACAGATTATCCCGAATTCGATTCTGAAAAACCTAAATAGAAAAATTCTTAATTTTAGATTAAATCTCCTTAAAAGCAGGTTAATTGCAGGAAACGTCTAACCAGAAAAAAGTAAATTTAATATTCAACCCTATAAAACTTAAAATATGGATGAGTCGAAAATTGAACAAATGAGGTCCACTTTGAATAAGCTGGAAGATATTAAAAACAGCCAGGAAAGCATTATTGATAAAATTAATCATGTGATTACCGATTTGTTTCAACATCCCGATAAAGAATTGGAGAAAGCAATGAACAGTGCGCACCAGAAATCTTCAGATAACGTAGATGCGGTTCGCGAGGCTATGGAAGAATATGAAATGAGAATTAATAAACTGGAAAATCAAGGCTAATCAACTTTTAAAGAAAAGCTAATGGTTACAGTCTTAAGATGACTAAAGCATAAATTTGCCGATAACAGGTATTTTTATTTTTAGTCATCTTTTTTATTAAACAGATTCTTATGCAACATATTACTTCAGCAGAAATAGGGGAAATGGAAAAACTTTTCCGTCTCAACCTAATTAATAGTGTAACCGGTTATAAATCTGCCAACCTTATCGCTACAAAATCAGAGCAAAAAGGAGTGAATGTAGCGGTTTTTAGTTCGGTTACTCATTTGGGAAGCAACCCCGCATTACTTGGTTTTATTACCCGGCCAACTAAAGAGGTAGCCCGGAATACCTATAAAAATATTAAAGAGAATAAATATTTTACGGTAAATCATATTCAGAAGGATATGATAGAAAGCGCCCATCAAACCGCTGCTAAATATGATGAGGAAATTTCTGAATTCCAGCAAACAGGCCTGGAAGAAGAATATCTGGACAATTTTTTTGCACCCTATGTTAAGCAGTCTAATGTAAAATTAGGATGCGAATACGTGAATGAATACTACATTAAAGAAAATGAAACGGTAATGCTTATTGGCGCTATTAAGCATATTTATTTTGATGAAAGTATACAGGCGCCAGATGGCTGGTTAAGATTGGACGATGCAGAGACTGTGGCTATAAATGGTTTAGATGGTTATGCCCTTCCTAATCTTTTAGATCGCTTTCATTATGCCAGGCCGGGCCAGGAGATCAAGTCGTTTTTTAGGCAAGAAGACTAACCTATTCTAATTAAACTCACTGCACAGATTACCTGTATATCTATATTATTCAAAAATTTTAACATTTGAGTTAAACACTAGTTAAAAGCTATTCTTCCAAGTAACATATTCTATAAATTCGTTCATAGCTAATTATTAAAACTATAATATGAGGGATTTAATTTGGCTTATTGTAGTGATCCTTATCATAGGATGGCTTATAGGATATTTTGGTTTTGGGGAAGCCGTAGGAAACCTAATCCATATTTTATTAGTCCTGGCCATAATTGGTATTTTATATCGCTTAGCAACCGGTAGAAGACTGTAAACCAAAAATTTATATTTTTCAGTCTTTTTAAAACACAAATTTATTTATTAACTTGTATAAACAATTAACCAACGTAGCATAGCTACACAAAACCAACCAGTATGAGAGATTTAATATGGCTTATCGTAGTATTATTAGTAATAGGATGGCTTATTGGCTATTTTGCATTTCCAGATTTGGGAAGCATAATCCACATTCTAATTGTTATAGCCGTTATCCTAATTTTGTATAAATTATTAACCGGGCGCCGCCTGTAATTAATAATTTTTTCGAATCTTATAAACCCTTTGAGAACATCAAAGGGTTTTTTGTTTTATCATCTAAACCTAAAAGTTTGCCCATACCCTATTTACCAGCTAAATCTTATCTTCGAAATTAAAAACTAATATGTGGAACTTAAATAATAAATATGCCCTGATTACCGGTGGCACTAAAGGAATAGGTAAAGCTGCAGTTCTGGAATTACTGGAATTGGGAGCAGAAGTACTCTTCACTTCCAGGACACAAAAGGATATTGACCTGCTGTTAGAAGAACTAAAACAATACGATAAAAAAATACACGGGCTGGTAGCTGACGTTACTGTAGCAGAAGACCGACAGAAAGTGCACAATTTTATTGATAAAATCTGGGGCAAACTGGATATTCTGGTAAATAATGCCGGGATAAATATCAGAAAAAAAGCAAATGATTATTCTGAAGAAGAGTTTAGAAAAGTAATGGAAATAAATCTTAATGCTCCTTTTCAACTAAGCCGAAAACTTCACTCCCTACTTCAAAAAAGTGGCAGTGCAAAGATTGTAAATATAGCGTCTTCTGCAGCGCTCCAGGATGTTGGTACTGGTACGCCTTATGCAATGTCTAAAGCTGGATTATTACAGCAAACAAGAAGTCTTGCAGTAGAATGGGCCGCAGATGGAATTCGGGTAAACGCAGTATCACCCTGGTTTACGGTTACGCCACTCACCCAGGGACTTTTAAGCGAAAGCGACAGAATGGATCCTATTATTAGAAGAACGCCTTTAAAACGAGTTGCAGAAGCTGGCGAAATTGCCTCGATTATTGCCTTCCTGGCAATGGACAAATCGTCTTATATTACCGGGCAAAATATTATCGCAGATGGTGGAATGAGCATTAATGCAATATAAACCCAGTTTTTTGTATCTTTAATGGAAAACCAACACCATGAAAAAACTACTACTCGTTACTTTTCTATTTTCAGCATTTATAAGCTGTAAAAATAACGAAACCAAAATAGGACAGGAAGTTGACACTGAAGCCGAAAAAAGCATTGAGCAACAAATAGCCGAAGCACACGGATTAAATAATTTTGAAGAAGTTAAGGAAATTCAATTTACTTTTAATGTAAAGGTTGGGGATTCCCTTAGAACCAGCCGGGAATGGACCTGGAAACCCAAAACCGACGAGATTAGACTTACCGAAGGTGATATTAGCCGCACTTACACCAAAACCGGCGATATTGCTGAAGAGGATAAAGATATAGACCAGAAGTTTATCAATGATTCTTACTGGTTTCTCTTTCCATTCCAGATGGTGTGGAGTGACGCGGAAATTTCTGAAGAAAAAACCGGCCTGGCCCCAATTAGTAAAAAAGAGATGAAATATCTCGAGGTTTCTTATAAAGGTGAAGGCGGCTATACTCCTGGTGACACTTATGTAGTTTATTACGAAGACGATTATTTATTAGAGGAATGGATCTACAAATCTGCAGATGGGCAGCGGGAAATGCCTACTACCTGGGAAGATTTTGAAGATTTCCAGGGCTTAAAAATCTCTAAATCCCATAAATCTCCCGATGGTAGTTTTGAATTATTCTTTACCGATATTGTAGTAAAATAAAGATTGAAATAAAAAAGCCACGAACTCATTAATCGGTGAATTCGTGGCTTTTTATTTTTTTCTAAAAGAGATTTTAATATCTTAAACCGCTCAAAATTTCCCCGGCTCCTTCTGCCGGTTTCCAATTAGAATCGGGTTCAAAATAATTCCATAATAAATTTGAAATCTCCCTTTGTAATTGCCAGGCTTCATTATTCTCCTCCCAGGATTCATCTTCATTATTCTTTGTGGCTATATAACACACATAATCTCCAGAAGGCGCATTAACCATAAAAAGTTCAGACCTCGATTTATTGACCATACCCTGCTTTGCCGCTGCCTGCACATATGGCGGCACTTGTGACAAAGCATAATCCTGGTAAAAAGAATTGCCAAGCAGCCTATACATTTCGTCACTTGCCGCAGCACTTACCAATTCTCGTTTTCTAATTTGTTCTAGAATTGAAGCCATTTCTCGCGGAGTAGTTTGTCCCCAGCCATATTTTTCCCAGTCTTTATCACGACCTTCCGTTCTTGAGTTTACCCGGGTGTGCTCCAGGCCAAATTCAGCCATTAATTCATTAATAGCTTCTCCGCCACCGGCAAGTTCTTGGTTCCATAAAGAAGTTACATTATCACTATAACTAATCATTAAAGCCACCAAAGTTCTAAGATCGGTTGTAGTGCTGTCTTTATAAAATTGCATTAAACCCGAACCACCATAAATTCTATCTTCTGAATAAACCAACGAATCTTTATAGCTTAATTCTCCCTTTTCAATCTTATCAAAAATCTTTACCAGGATTGGCACTTTTACGATACTGGCGGTAGGGAAAATAGTATCGGCATTTATTGCAGCTTCTTTCCCAGTCTTTAAATTTTTCACATAAACACCAACATCACCTTTAAATGATTCTGTAAGTTCTTTTAGTTTCTGTTCAAGTTCAGTGTCAGTTTTAACCTGTTGCGCCTGACTTACGGCAAGAGACAAAACCGCCATAAAAATGCTAAGTATTAGTTTTTTCATCCTAAAAAATTTCAAATTATACACTGACGCTAATTCATTTTTCTTTTCTCTATCTTCTATTCTCTAATCTCTCTATCCTAGAATTCCTCTCTTCAAAATTTGCCCAAATTGAAACATATCTTCAAAAGAACAATAAAACGGCGCCGGGGCAAGTCTGATTACATTGGGTTCCCGCCAATCGGTTATCACGCCATTTTTCATTAAATAATTGAATAATTCCTTTCCTTCCCCGTGTAAAAATACCGAAAGCTGGGTACCACGCTCTTCCTGATTTGACGGAGTAATTATTTCAAAACTGCTATCAACTTCCTTATCAATTTCATGTAAAACAAATTCAAGAAAAGCCACGATCTTATTTCTTTTTTCAATCAGTGCAGGCATTCCAACCTCCTCAAACATTTCCAGCGATGCTAAATAAGGCGCAAGAGCTAAAACCGGAGCGTTAGAGATTTGCCAGGCATCGGCACCGGTCTCGGGCTGAAATTCGGGTTCCATTAAAAAACGGCGCTCTTTATTGTGTCCCCACCAACCTTCAAAACGTGGAATGTCTTTTTGGTTGTGATATCTTTCATTTATAAAACATCCGGAAGCATTTCCCGGGCCGCTATTCATATATTTATAACTGCACCAGGCAGCAAAATCTACCTCCCATTCACTAAGTTTTAGTTCAATATTTCCTGCGGCGTGGGCAAGATCCCAACCTACAAAAGCGCCAATTTCGTGTCCTGCTTTGGTAATTTTTTCCATCTCCAATACCTGTCCCGTGTAATAATTAACACCGCCGATTAAAACCAAAGCGCACTCCTCTCCTACTTCATTGATCTTTGCTATAATATCTTCAGTTCTAAAATTATTTTCACCTTCGCGCCTTCTAATTTCAACAATAGCGTCTTTGGGATCATACCCGTGAAAACGCACCTGGCTCGAGATCATATACTGGTCACTGGGAAAAGCTTTTTCTTCACATATAATTTTATAGCGTTTTCCTTCTGGTCTATAAAAGGAAACCATTAGTAAATGCAGGTTTACCGTAAGGGTATTCATTACCGTAACCTCAGCTGGTTTAGCACCAACAACTTTAGCCAGTTTTTCTGAAAACCTTTCGTGATAATCCCACCAGGGTTTTTCGGCATAAAAATGACCTTCTACGGCAAGATTTGCCCAATCGGTCATTATTTCATCTACATATTTTTTTGCTGATTTTGGTTGCAGCCCAAGGGAATTTCCTGTGAAATAAATTACATTTTTCCCTTCGTGCTGCGGGAAAATAAATTGGTCGCGATATGATGCTATTTTATCCTGAGAATCCAGTTCCCGGGCATATTCTAGTGTATTTTGAAATTGCATGTGTGGTTTTAGTTTGAAGTAAAAATACAATTTATTGGCAGAAATCTCCCGAAGTGAAAACCAAGTGGTATTTGTGTTAAAAGCTATTATTTTAAAAACATTAAATTCTCTAAATTTGGTAAAAATTGAATCTTATGCATTTTCTTCCTGAAGCCATAGACCAGTATATTTTAGAACATTCGGCTAAAGAACCTGAGTTTTTGGCAAAGCTTAATCGCGAAACCAATCAAAAAGTTTTGCAACCACGAATGTTAAGCGGAAACTACCAGGGAAGAATTTTGAGCCTTATTTCTAAAATAATCGCTCCAAAAAGCATTCTGGAAATTGGAACTTATACCGGTTATTCAGCTTTATGCCTGGCGGAAGGTTTACCTAAAGAAGGGATTTTGCATACGATAGATATTAATGAAGAATTATACGATTTTCAGCAGAAATATTTTCAGGCTTCAGATTATAAAAATAAGATCAAACAATATATTGGTGATGCTCGGAAAATAATTCCGCATTTAGATCAAAAATTTGATTTGGTTTTTATCGATGCAGATAAGCCCAACTATCCTGCTTATTTCGATTTAATTATTGAGAAAATGAATCCCGGCGGCGTTATTTTGTCAGATAATGTTTTATGGAGCGGAAAAGTAGTAGAACCCGTTAAAGCCGAAGATGAATCTACCCAAGCGCTTTTAAAATATAATAAAATGTTGGCAGAAGATGAACGCGTAGAAACCGTGATTTTACCTATTCGCGACGGATTAACTTTAACGCGCGTTAAATAAAGCGTTTTCCAGATCGTTGATAGAGCATAAAGAAAATAATTGCGAAAATAATTCCTACAGCCGCACCTACTAATACATCACCGGGATAGTGAACGCCCACATAAATTCGACTCAACATAAATAATAACGGCCAGATAAGCACTACCCAAATCCAGGGGTATTTATCTTTTAATGAAAGGATAAAAAATAGGGCCGCAGCGGCAGAAACCGCAGAATGCCCGGAGAAAAAACTATAGTTATCTGGAGTTTGTAGAATTCTAATAACATCAGCAATTTCGGGTTGATTGTTAGGCCTAAGACGTAAAAAAAAGTTTTTAACAACGTTGGTAAAACCATATGTTGAAAGCGCTGTGGCAAGAATAAACAAAGTGGTAAAAAGTGCCTTTTTCCAGTGAAAAGCCACAAAATAAAGAATAAAAAAAGTGATATAAAGCGGGATCCAGTTTTGGATGGTAGTTACGGTAATCCAAAAATTATCGTAGGTTTCAATTCCCAGTCCGTTGAGATAAACAAACAGCTCTCGATCCCATTGTTTTAGCTGTTCTAGCATAAAAAGTGATTAAAATCTACGTTTTACTGAACCAGTAATCTCGTCTATATCTTCTTTTACTTTATCAATCTCACCTCTCACATCTTTAGAAATATCGGTATCAATGCCTTGCTTTTCGGCACTTTTCTGAATTTCGGATTTAATATCGTTAGAGGCATTACGAAGCATTTTCATCCCTTTACCCATACCACGGGCTATATCGGGAATCTTATCGGCACCAAAAACCATTACCAGAATAAACAGGATAAATGCGATCTCGGCACCACTAATAAAAAGAGGTATGATGTTCATATCAAAACAAATATAGCCACAAATTTAAGCATAAAAAAAGCCGACTCGTTAAAGTCGGCTAAATTTATTTTAATTTCCAAGACTCTCCTTGAATTCTTCAAATTTACTGGTAGTTTCTTCTTTAGGCCAGGTATTGTTACTTACATCAACATCGGCCGTTTCTAGATTTGGATCTACTACCATTTTTATAATTTCTTTATTGGTAGCGATTGCTTTTGTAGCCACCTCATCGTTCATTCTCCAAAGCTGTACTGGATATCTTTTCATTTCTGTGGAACCATCGGCATAAGTGAATTCTACGATTAAAGGCATTGGGATTCCTCCCGGTTTTTCGAAAGTCACCTGGTAGAAGTATTTAGGATCCTTTAGTTTTGCTCTTTCTTTTTGGGTAAAGTTATCCATCACATACTCTTTTAAAGTAGGCGAATTTTCTAAACCCGAATTTCCTTTTAAATTTTCATCAAAATCTTCGCTGTCTTCTTCTACTACATAAATAGCATCAATTTCTTCTGGATCTGCTCCATAACGCTCCAAAATTTTTTTTCCTTCTTTAGTTGCATTATCTGTGATATATAGTTTCTTAACTTCTTTAATTCCCATATCTACATTATGCGTAGTATAAAACCACCCTCTCCAAAACCAGTCTAAATCTACTGCTGAAGCATCTTCCATAGTTCTAAAGAAATCTTCTGGTGTTGGGTGCTTAAACATCCAACGATGTGCAAATGTTTTATAAGCGTGATCAAAAAGCTCGTGTCCCATTACAGTTTCACGTAAAATATTAAGCGCGGTTGCAGGCTTACCATAAGCGTTATTTCCTAACTGGTATACATTCTCCGGGTTAGACATAATTGGCGCGATATATTTTTGGTTTCCTTTCATATAAGGAACAATTTTCGCGGGAATTCCTCTGCGAGAAGGATATTGTTCTAAAGGCGTAATGGCTTCAGGATATTTCTCTCCAAATTCCTGCTCGGCAAGAAACTGGCTAAAGGTATTTAAACCTTCGTCCATCCAGCCCCACTGGCGTTCATCACTGTTTACAATCATTGGGAAGAAGTTATGCCCAATTTCATGAATAATTACACTTATCATCCCGAATTTAACCCTATCGGAATACGTTCCATCCTCATCGGGACGGCCATAATTCCAGCAAATCATAGGATATTCCATTCCCTGGTTTCTAGCGTGAACCGAAACCGCTTTATGATATGGATATTGAAAAGTTTGCTTAGAATAAGATTTTAAAGTGCTGGCTACTGCCTTTGTAGACCATTCTTCCCAAAGCGGATTTCCTTCTTTAGGATATAAAGAAACCGCCATTACATCTTTACCACCAACATCTGTAGCCATCATATCAAGAATAAATTTTCTTGAAGTAGAGAATCCAAAATCCCTAACCATTTCGGCTTTATATTTCCAGGTTTTGGTTTTATTAGAAAAAGACTTTTCGGCTTCTTCGGCTTCAGCTTGAGTTCTAACTATTACAGGCTTATCGTAAGATTTCCTTGCCTGTTCATAACGGCTCATCATTTCTTTGGTATAAACATCCTTGCGGTTTTGAAGTTCTCCTGTAGCCTCCATAATATGATCTGCAGGAACGGTAATATTCACTTCGTAATCACCAAAAGGAAGGGCAAACTCACCACTGCCCCAAAATTGCATATTCTGCCAGCCTTCAACATCGTTATAAACCGCCATTCTAGGAAAGAATTGTGCAATTACATAAGCATTGTTTCCATCTTTAGGAAAATGCTCGTATCCGCTTCTTGCTCTATCGGTAATATGATTATTGATATTGTACCACCATTTCATTTCAAACTCAAAAGATTCACCGGGCTCTAAAGCCTCTTCCAAATCTATTCTTAGCATCGTTTGATTTATGGTGTAATTTAATTTATCACCATCGTGAGTTAAACCTACAATATTGAAGCCGCCGTCAAACGACTCTTCCAAATGCTGATTTACAAAACGCTGCGGAGTAGCCACGGGACTCATTCCACTAGGATTTCGCTCTAAAGCCGGTGCATCTTTTTTACGTACGTTTTGGTCTAATTGCACCCACAAATACTCTAGTTTATCGGGAGAATTATTATAATAAGTAACCTCTGCCTCACCATCTAAACGGGTATTTTTATCGTCTAAAACGATATCCATTTTATAGTCGGCCTGGTTTTGATAATAAGCTTCTCCGGGAGCTCCGGCACCGGTTCGGTATTGATTGGGAGTTGCGAAAGTCTCGTAAAGTTGTTTAAACTTATTGTTATTTTCGTGACCTTCCTGTTTAGGTTGCTGCTCTTCGGCTTCCGGTTCCTGGGCCTGAAGACCGCTTACAAAAAGCATCACTAAAGCGAAACTTAAGAGTCTTAATTTGTTCATCAATTATGTTTTAATTTAAAGATTGTTAAAAATAAATATTTTAATCAGGTTTTCCTTAAGGAAATGTGAGTTTTTCTGTCTCTTGCTGCCGCATAAGTAATAAACTTTTAGTTTTGTTATTTACTTTTACGTGCACCACGTTTTTCTGGTCATCAAAAAGATCGGTTAAAATCTCGTTGGTGACTTCAATTTCATCAAAAGCAGCTACGTTTTCTACTTCAATATAAAGCACCAGTTGATCGGCATCGTATTCTTTTCCCAAATAATTAAGCTGAAGCTCTTCGCCATTTATTTTCAACCTTAATTTTTGATTAAGATATTTAGAAATATGTTCAGTTACCGCGCCTTCTTCTGCTTCTTGAGAAAGCTGAATATCAGCATCAAAACGTTCGTTTAAAACATTCTGAAAATCGTCTATAAAAACCCTGGTAATAATTTGTAAACTTTGCTCCTCGTTATTGTATTCAATCTCTGTAACGCTTAGGTAAAACTCGTGAGCGCCAGATTTAAATGCTGAAAGCAAAAAAAAGCTGGCCAGGATTAGGCTTATTTTTCTCATTAATCTTTTTCTTTTCTTTAACAAATATTAATCCAAAGCACCTAAAGCTTTAAAGATCTTCCTCCAGTTTAATTGTAAAATTGTTTTGCTGAAGTTTTTCACGATCTATTACAATCGTTTTCTTTTTATATTGAACCGAAGAAAAAACTAAAGAATCACCTATGTTTACCGCTACAGAAAAATGACCTGAAAGTTCACTAACTCCCCCTTTTTGCCGGGTAATGTTAATTATGTGAACCGGAGATAAAAGTGGTTCTTCGGTAATTATTTGGCCTGAAAAAATAGTTTCTTGCTGGGAAAACACAGCAAAAGGTAGCAACAGTATAAAGAAAAAATTAATGCTTTTAATCCTTGATAAACTCATTATATTCTGGAAGCTTTTCTTTAAGGAACTCCATTAAAACCAGGGGATCATTTTTTTTGACTAATTCCTCAAAATCAGGTTTTAAGCTACAATAGTAGAGAAAATCCATAATTTTATTAGAAGGTAAAAGCAAGGTTTCAGTAAAGTACTCATCAGGCACAAATTCCCTGGCCTTATAAACCAGTGCACTTAACCTGTTATTTTCTATAGCTTTTTTAAGTTTTTCTCTTTCTCCTGAAATCGCTCCATAAATAAGCCCAACAGGATCCATAGGACTGCTCATTGCAACCAGTTTTCGCTCTTCAATACTTAATGGTTCTTTATCAGAAAGGGCAAAACCTATTATTCGTGGATCAAAGGTTTTAATTTCTTCAATATCACTTGCCAGGTTTCCGCTTAATTGGTGCAACCTAACTTCGTCTAATTCTGTAAGGTCTTTTTGCAATTCAACTTTTAAAACTTTAGAAGATAAAATATCAGCATTAATTAAAATTTCTTTTTTCTGAAATTGTACTGATGAAAATAATAGCAAATCATTTTCTCTTACTTCTATAGAAAATTCACCGTTTGTTTCGGTTACCGTACCTTTTTCAGCAGTAATATTTATAATATGAATTGGTGCTTCAATAGAATCAGCAAGAATTTCCCCTTTTTGTAGTACCCGATCCTGGGAAAATAAATGAGCTGAAAAAATAAACAGAAATACAACAAAGAAACTGTTTTTCATCTATTCAGCTATATATTTGCGGTAAGCTTCGCTTTGCTTTTCCAAAAAAACTACAAGCTCTAAAGTGCGTTCTTCTTTTAATAAATTTTCCTGAAAACCATTTTCAAAAATATAGGTTAGGAAATTCATTATATGCGTAGAATCAATTTTTAAATGATTGGTAAAAAAGTAATCATCAAATTTGTTACGAAGGCTATTACCTACCTCTCTTTCACGGTTAACAGGAGATTTAGATTTGGCTCCTATTATGCCAAAATTTGGTTTACCAGTAATTAATCCCACCAAACCTAAAATATTCCCACCGGCCGGCGCCTGAGTTTGACTAGCATTAAATGCTGCGTTTGGAGTGCCTCGTGGAATCACGCTAGTAGGGGAAGGCGGCACATTAATAACCGGCATATTTATTACCTTAATGTTGGCAATATCTTTTTCCAGGTTTCCACTAAGATTATGAACCCTTACCTGTTCGAGTTCGGTTAGGGCAGGAAGTAATGCTATATTTAGTGTTTCTTCATTAAGAATTTTAGAAGTGATCTTTATTTCTTTTCGCTGAAATTGCACCGAAGAAATTAACAGCAAATCATTTTCTGAAACTTCAATCTTAAAATTTCCCGCTTTATCGCTTACACTGCCCTTTTCTTGCGTTATGTTGATAATGTGAATAGGAGCTTCAATACTATCGGCTTTAATTTTACCGGTGAGCTGTATTTTTTCCTGGGCACTTACTGCAAGTGCAAAAAAACACGATAAAATAGATAAGAAATATTTCATTGATTGATGTTGATGATGAATAATGATGATTGATGAAGGTTTTTAAGTATTATTCCCGAGCGTGAAATGCTTTATATTCTTTACTTTTTTCTATTAGAAATTCAATTAGGTTTAATTCGTTTCCGTCTTCCAACAAGTCATTATCTAAACCGTGATCTGTAACGTAGTAAATAAAGTCATTTATTTTATCTTTTTCAATATCCAGGTTGGTTCTAAAAAACTCATCGTCATAAAGATCCCGTAATTTTTCGTCGAGTTCCTGTTTCGTAAAAGGATTGTTTTCTACCTCAGCCCCCACAAGGAATTTAAAGATGTTCACAAAGTTGAGTCCGTTTACCAGCCTGGTATTTCCGGCAGCCAGAGCTGCATTTCTTCCGGGCCCCATTAAAGAATCGGGTTGCCTTCTAACATTCATGGCTTCCAAATCGGCTGCAGAATACCGGGGAACATCTGGATCGCTAACTGCAATACGGCTAACATCTACCCTAATATCTCCAGAAAGTTTATTATCAGATAACAGCACCTCTGGCAGTTCGGTTACAGATTCTGTTAGAAAAACATTCATTTCTCCAGAATTTATAACGCCTTCTTCTACAACTACTCTAAATTCTTCAAATTGAATGGAAGAAAATACTACCGTATCATTAAGCGCAACACTTAACTTAAATTCCCCGTCGGGATTAGATATGGTACCGCGTGCGGTGTTTCGGTTAAAAATGGTCATTCCCTCAGGAGTGTCTTCTTCAGGAACAATAATTTTACCGTTTACCAGAGTGCGTTCCTTCTCCTGGGCAATTAAAATACTGCTGGATAAAATAAAAATAATAAAAAATGTATTCTTTAACATAGTTGTGGTTTTCCTATTAATAAAGTAACAATTCTTAGTCCTTATTTATAGTAAAGCAGCTTGTAAACTTTTGTTAAAACCCCTATTTAGACTAATTTTAAGTCAATATATATTATACTAGCATTAGAAAAATAAAAGCATTTATGAGCAAAGCATTATTGGCCAGCACATCAACTTTACATGGGCAGGATTACCTGGAATATTTAATTCCGGAATTAAAGGTATTTTTTAATAATATAGATGAAGTGATCTTTATTCCTTTTGCCCGTCCCGGCGGAATTTCGCATACTGAATACACTAAAAAAGCTTCAGAAGCTTTTAACAAGGCCGGACTTAATTTACGAGGAATTCACGAATTTGAAGATATGACTGAAGCTATAACTCAAGCTAAAGGAATTTTTACCGGTGGGGGCAATACTTTTTTACTGGTTTCTGAGCTCTACCGAAATAAGCTAATGCAACCGCTTAAAGAAAGTATTCAAAATGGCGCAGCTTATATGGGCACCAGTGCAGGGACGAATATCGCGGGCTTAACAATGCAAACCACCAACGATATGCCCATAGTCTATCCGCCAAGTTTTAAAACTTTGGCAGTAGTTCCTTTTAATATTAATCCTCATTATTTAGATCCCGATTCAAATTCTACGCATAAAGGAGAAACCCGGGAGACGCGAATAAAAGAATTCCACACTATAAATACGCAACCTGTAATTGGACTTAGGGAAGGTAGCTGGATACTGGTTTCAGATAATAAAATTGAGTTAAAAGGTAGCTTGAGCGCTCGCATTTTTAAATCAGAAAAATTACCTTTCGAGATAGAAACCAATTCAGACTTAAGCGAATTAAATTAATATGGACTACCAAAGTATACTAAATACCATAAATGATGAACTGAGTTACCGGGATGTAACCGGCAAAGTTGCCTCGTATATTCCTGAACTCGCCAAAGTAGATCCGCGTAAATTTGGTATGCACGTTTATTGTGGAGACCGGCAACATTTTAGTTTTGGAGATAGCGAAGAGCTTTTTTCTATTCAGAGTATCTCTAAAGTTTTTAGCCTTTCTATGGCTATGCGTATTATGGGAGAAGATCTTTGGGACCGGGTAGATGTAGAACCCTCGGGAGATCCATTTAATTCGTTAAGCCAATTAGAATATGAAAGCGGTGTGCCCCGAAATCCATTTATAAACGCCGGCGCTTTAGTAATATCAGATATTTTAGTAGATCAATTAGAAGATCCAAAACAGGAATTATTAGATTTTGTAAGGAAAATTACCGAAGATAATAGTATTAATTTTGATCCTAAAATTGCAGCTTCAGAACGTTCCACAGGATATAGAAATGTAGCACTGGTAAATTATATGAAAGCACTGGGGAATATTAAATGTGAAGTAGAACCTACTGTAGATTTTTACTTTCATCTCTGTTCGCTGGCAATGTCTTGTAAACAATTAGCCCAGGCGTTTATGATCTTTGCCAATAAGGGTAAAATATTAAGTACAGATGAAGAGATTTTAACTCCCACCTCTGTAAAAAGGATAAATTCTTTAATGCAAACCTGTGGTTTCTATGATGAAGCCGGGGAATTTAGTTTTGAAGTAGGATTACCGGGGAAAAGTGGTGTTGGCGGAGGTATTGTAGCCATTCATCCAGACCAGTATTCAGTAGCGGTTTGGAGTCCTATTTTAAATGAAAAAGGAAATTCAGAATTAGGAATGAAGGCTTTAGAACGCCTTACTTCCCTAACCGGTCTTTCGGTTTTTTAAACCCAAAAACTATTAAAAATAAAAAAATGCTTTCCGCAAACGCAGAAAGCATTTTTTTATAATTGAACACTGTAATATTATTAAAGCGCAGCTACGTGCTTAGCAAGTTGCGATTTTAAGTTCGCAGCTTTATTATCATGTATAATATTTTTCTTTGCTAATTTATCTACCATAGAGATAACAGAAGGCAAAAGAGCTTCAGCTTCTTTCTTCTCAGACTCCTTCAACTTTTTAATTGCGTTTCTGGTAGTTTTATGCTGGTAGCGGTTTCTAAGACGTTTGGTCTCATTGCTACGAATCCTCTTCAATGCTGACTTGTGATTTGCCATTACAAAATTGCTTTAATTATTTTTTAAAGTAGTCCGTAGGGGAATCGAACCCCTGTTACCAGGATGAAAACCTGGCGTCCTAACCCCTAGACGAACGGACCATTAATTTATTTCAAATTGCCTTTTCAGGACTTTAAAAACACAAAACTTAAACTTGTGTTCTGTTGTAGTCCGTAGGGGAATCGAACCCCTGTTACCAGGATGAAAACCTGGCGTCCTAACCCCTAGACGAACGGACCATTTTTTTGTTTCAATGCGGATGCAAAAATACAACTATTTTTGAATGCCGCAAGAGTTCCACAAAAAAATTTTAAAAATTAATATGCCTTCGCAAAAAGCACTCTTTGCTCAGACGGTTTCCCTGTAAGCACACAGCTTCCCGACTCTTTTTTGGAATTAAATGGTATACAGCGAATTGTGGCTTTGGTAAGCCCTTTTATCTTGTTTTCTGTCTCTGCAGTTCCATCCCAATGGGCAGAAACAAACCCTCCTTTTTCTTTTAAAACTTTTTTAAATTCATCAAAAGAATCCACCTCGGTGATATGTTCATTTCTAAAATTGAAAGCTTTTTCAAATAAAGTATCCTGCATTTCAACCATAAGGTGCTTTACCTTCTCCACTACTTCTGTTTGGTTTACAAACTCTTTAGTGAGGGTATCTCTTCTTGCAAGTTCAACACTTCCCTTTTCCAAATCTTTAGGACCAATAGCCAATCTCACCGGCACGCCCTGTAACTCGTACTGCGCAAACTTCCAGCCAGGTTTTTGAGTATCTCTATCATCGTATTTAACCGAAATGCCGGCTTCTTTAAGATCGTCTGCCAGTTTATTGGCTACTTTAGAAATTTCTTCCAGCTGTTCTTCTCCTTTATATATAGGAACAATTACTACCTGGGTAGGCGCTAAATTTGGCGGAAGCACCAAACCGTTATCGTCGCTATGCGTCATAATAAGCGCTCCCATTAAACGCGTGGAAACGCCCCAGGAAGTTGCCCAAACATTTTCTAATTTTCCTTCTTTAGAAGTAAATTTAACATCAAAAGCTTTTGCAAAGTTTTGACCTAAAAAGTGAGAAGTTCCTGCTTGTAGCGCTTTTCCGTCCTGCATCATTGCTTCAATACAATATGTTTCTACAGCGCCGGCAAAGCGCTCACTTTCGGTTTTGCTTCCTTTTATTACCGGCATTGCCATAAATTTTTCAGCAAATTCGGCATAAATATTATTCATTAATTCGGTTTCCTCCAATGCTTCCTGTTTGGTGGCGTGAGCGGTATGCCCTTCCTGCCAGAGAAATTCTGAAGTTCTCAAAAACAAACGGGTTCGCATTTCCCAACGCACCACATTGGCCCATTGGTTAATTTTTATAGGAAGGTCTCTGTAAGATTGAATCCAGTTTTTATAAGTATTCCAGATAATAGCTTCAGAAGTTGGTCTCACTACAAGTTCTTCTTCCAGTTTAGCTTCAGGATCTACTATTAATTTAGATTTATCGTTAGGATCTGTCTTAAGCCGGTAATGAGTAACTACAGCACATTCTTTCGCAAATCCTTCGGCATTTTTTTCTTCAGCTTCAAAAAGATGCTTGGGAACAAAAAGCGGAAAATAAGCATTTTGGTGGCCGGTATCCTTGAACATTTTATCAAGCTGGGCCTGCATTTTTTCCCAAATGGCAAATCCGTAGGGTTTTATAACCATACAACCCCGTACTGCGGAATTTTCAGCTAAATCGGCTTTTACCACCAATTCATTATACCATTTTGAATAATCTTCGCTTCTTTTGGTTAACTTTTTACTCATTCTCTGTATTTGGCATAAATCTTGTATTTTATTAAACACAAGCTAAATGCAGTTTTAGTTAGCGCAAAACTAACTATTTTTGTAATGTTCAACAATAAAATACCAAGCTAATGATACGCAATTACAACTTACACAAAAAAGCAATTCTATTTGTTGCTCCTATGTTCTTGCTATTGTTAGCATCTTGCGGTTCTTACCAGTATTCTGGTTATGAGGATGGGATCTACGGTGATTCTAACCAACAGCAATCAACTTCTGAAGAGCCATCCCAATATGCTAATAATAATCAGGATCAGGGAAATTCATATTATAAAAACCTTTTTTCAGAAAAATCAGAATTTTATGGCCAAATGGCCGATGAAATCGTTTTTACCGATGTAGAATCTTATTCTTCTGCTGATGGTAATGGAGACGAAATATATTACGAAGACCAACAATCTTATAATAGTGGTCGCGCTCCCTGGGGTGAAGATCCAGATCAATACACCATAAACATTTACAATACCGGTTTCCACGGTGGATTTTACAATCCCTGGAGATGGAATCGTTTTGGATATGGTTACGGTTTTGGAGGTTACTGGAATGATCCGTTTTTCTGGGATCCATTTTATGGCCCAGGTTATTGGGGTGCCGGTTTTGGTCCCTGGGGCGGAGGATTTGGCCCGTGGGGTGGCGGTTTTGCATACGGCTCACGATGGGGCTGGGGTAACCACTTTGGCTTCGGATTTGGATATGGAGGCTTTGGAGGCTTTTATAACCCATATATGGGAAGAGGATATCTAAACAATCCATATTATGGCTATCGTAACAATTACAGAGACGTAGCTTATAATAACGGAAGAAGAGCCAGCTATTCAGATTATGGTACAAATTCAAGGGATAATGTTTCCCGTATTAGAAGTAACGAATCTTCTTATTCCAGAAGCATTCGAAATATAAGAAGCAATGATAATGCTTCAAGAAGTAGAAGTAATACCAGAAGCAATTCAGATAATTCTAACGTTTATTCCCGATCTAGCAGAAGAAGCGAACCATCTAGAATCAACACTTCTTCTTCAAGAACAAATTCGGCTATAAACCGGTCTAATAGAAGCTCAAGATCCAACTCTACTTATAATAGATCTTCTAACAGTTCTTCAAGAAGTAGCGGGACCGTTCGTAGTAGCTCTAGTAGTTCCAGAAGTTCTGGAACAAGAAGTTCAGGCGGAAGTAGTCGTTCTTCTTCATCCAGAGGTGGCGGTAGAGGATAATCAACTTCTGGCGTGAAAGTATTTTAAAAAAATTTGAATCAACCTTACAGTTTCCCGCTGTAAGGTTTTTTCTGAAATCAGTAAATATACTCCGGTCTAAAACCCGGTAAACCGTAAAAGGAATTAAAAATAGTTTATGAAAAAGATATTTATAATATTGAGCATTCTTTTAGCAGGAAGCGTCCAGGCTCAAAACATTACCGATGCTTATAGATACAGTTCTGAAGAACTGAATGGAACCGCCAGGTTCCAGGCACTTAGTGGTGCTTTTGGAGCACTTGGGGGAGACTTATCTGCCATTACAGTAAACCCGGCCAGTTCTGCCGTTTTCCTTAATTCTTTTGGAACTATGACTTTGTCTCACCGTTCTACCAATAAAAATGTAGATTATTTTGGATCCGGTACTACAAATGAAAATTCAGATTTTAACTTTAATCAGGCCGGTGGTGTACTTGTTTTTGATACAAGAAGTGATAGTCCCTGGAGAAAATTTAGCTTAGGTTTAAATTATAGCCAGACCAATAATTTTGACGATGCTTTTTTGGCTACCGGAACAAGCCAGACTTCTATAGACCAGTATTTTCTAAATTATGCTAACGGCATACCATTAGATTTACTACAAACCCGCGAAGACGAAAGTATCTCTGATCTTTATTCCTATTTAGGAGAAAACGAAGGTTATGCTGCACAGCAGGCATTTTTAGGCTACCAGGGCTACGTTATAGACCAGGCAGAAGATTCCCCAGATAATACCGAGTATAATTCCTTTATAAGCCCCGGGAATTTTAACCAGGAATATCGTTCTGTGGCTACAGGTTTAAACGGAAAATTTTCTTTTAACTTAGGGACACAGTTTAGAGATTTCTTATACTTGGGTGCTAACCTAAATACCCATTTTTTAAACTACGACCGTACTACAAGATTTAGAGAAAACAACAGTAATTCAGGTAGTGCTACCAATCAGGTGATTTTTAATAACAACTTAAGCACAACCGGAGACGGATTTTCTTTTCAGTTAGGTGCGATTGCCAAAGTAAGTGATAGATTTAGGGTTGGCGCATCATACCACTCTCCTACCTGGTTTAATATCGTGGAAGAGGCTACCCAGTATCTTGAAACAAATAACGAAGCGAATGAGCGTGTGGTGGTAGACCCCAACGTTTTAAACCTCTACCCTGATTACAATCTTAAAACTCCCGGTAAAATTACCGGTAGCCTTGCTGTATTATTCGGTACCAAAGGATTAATTAGTTTTGATTATTCCTACAAAGATTATTCAGCCACTGAATTTAGACCTACAGATGATCCCGAATTCGATTTTCAGAATGGGCTTATTTCAGAAGAACTTCAGGCGGCTTCTACTTTTAGATTGGGTGGAGAATATAGAATCAATAACTGGAGCTTAAGAGGTGGTTATCGTTTTGAGCAAAGTCCCTACGCTAACGAATCTACTGTAGGCGATTTAACCGGCTACTCAGGTGGTATAGGTTACGATTTTGGAAGTATGAAATTAGACCTTGCCTACACCAACGCAAATTACGAGGAAAATGCAAGACTTTATGAAACCGGTTTAACCAATACGGCAAATATAGACAGAGACCTCTCCAAAGTGATTTTATCGCTTAGCTTCGGCTTATAGGAAAAGGATCTTTTGTTTTTAACTTAAAACGCCCTTTTTGGGCGTTTTTTAATTTAAATTCTACACTAAATCCCCTTATACCACTATTTTTCAGTAACTTATACAACCTATTTATTGAAGCCTCATCTATCATAGCTGCATTACTAACATTTAAATACACAGTTATGAAATCAATTTTTTACTGGATGATGCTAATTCCTTTTTTGGTATTCTCCCAAAATCAGTCAGATAATAATGAGGAATACCTCATTGTTGGATCCACTATTTTTTCAGCAAAAAGCGATAAAATAAAAGAGTTTTCTGAAGGTATGAAAAATCACAATGAGCAGTTTCATGCAGAAGGAGCTATGGGAGTACGAATTTTTACAATCATGAATGGCCAAAATGCGTATGATTATATGGCGGTAATTGGGCCAATGCCGTGGAGTGCTTTTGATGAAGCCAGCCCTACCCAGGAAGCACATGATGAAGACTGGACCAATAATGTGATCCCTTATTTAGAGAGCGAAGAGGAAGTGACTTTTTGGAGATTCCATAATAATTTATCTCATTTTCCTTCTAATTTTGAAATGAGCAAACTTAGAGTAAGCGTTTGGGACATAGCAAGAGGAAAATATGAAGATATGATTTCTAAGCTAGAAATGGTAACAGGAGTTTTAAAAGAAAAATCACCTGAAACGCCTTTCGCAATTTACACCAATGAATTTTCGTCTACCAACTCTGGCCAGGATCTTTCTGTAGTATATTTCTTCGATGATTTTGCCTGGCTGGGAAAAGATCAAAAGCTTAAAGAGAAATTTGAGGAGGTTCACGGGGCAGGTTCTTTTAATTCTTTTACACAAGATTGGATGAATATTACCAATGGCGCTTCTCAGGAACTTTGGGTTTATAACCAAAACCTAAGTGGGATTGGCCCGCAGGTAACCACTTCTACCGAAGATTAAAATTTAAAATATGAGTTATAAAAAAGTCAGCATAGGAAAATTTTCTATGCCGACTTTAATTTGTATAAACTTCCTCTTCAGTAAGCATCCATTGAAAAATTTAATTTAATTCTTTAAAAACTCAAAATTTCATATCTTGTAAAAAATTAACAGTTTATCATGTTTGAGTTTGACCAGGAAACCTGGATTTACTTCGCGCTTATTGCGGCTTTTCTCGTTTATTTTATTTGGAATTCCCGTAGAGCAAAAAAGAATCGTAAGGCTCGTAAGAACAGAAATTTTAGAAGGCGCTATATGGAACGCCGAAGAGAGGAAAAATCTGAAACTAATATATAACTTCTTAGCCTCATTAATTGCCGTCTTAATTCTTCATTTTGTACTTTTGAAAAGTGAATTCCTTTACCAGGGAAGGCAAAGTCCTAAGTAAAATAATTTAGGACCGGGACTAAAAATGTAAATTGAAAAAGCCTGGAATTCAAGTAAGAATTTTTGAGTATTTTAATTTCATTTATCCAGTAAGAAACAAAACATTTATATGAAGATTTATACAAAAACCGGTGATAAAGGTACTACTGCACTTTTTGGAGGCAAAAGGGTTCCTAAACACCATATTCGCATAGAAAGTTACGGCACTGTAGACGAACTTAACTCTCATATTGGACTTGTTCGCGATCAGGATACGGGCGAACATACCAAACAGGTTTTAAGCAGAATTCAGGATAGGCTTTTTACTATTGGCTCTACCCTGGCGACAGATCCTGAAAAACAAAAATTAAAAAACGGAAAAGAGCGATTAAATATTCCTAAAGTTTCGGCAGAAGATATAGAAATGCTGGAAAAAGAAATGGACAAAATGAATGAGGAACTTCCTCCTATGACTCATTTTGTGCTTCCGGGAGGCCACCAAAGCGTGTCATTCTGTCACATAGCGCGGTGTGTATGCCGGCGTGCAGAGCGACTTGCCACCGCTTTACACGAAATTGAAGCTTTTGACGATAAGGTTTTACAATATCTAAATAGACTATCTGACTATCTATTTGTACTGGCACGGATGTTGTCTAAAAAATTAGAGGCCGAAGAGGTAAAATGGATTCCCGAAAAATCTTAGTTCTTATTTTAAGGCTTCAGCAAGAATTATTCAGTAAAATCTATAATTTTAGCGTATGTTCTTAACAGTATTGATTAAATAATAGATTTTTTTCTTGGCTATTACCACAAAAAATTTATTTTTGCAAAAATAATAAACCTGAGCAACCCATGTATTGGACTTTAGAATTAGCATCTTATTTAAGTGATGCACCCTGGCCTGCAACTAAAGACGAATTAATTGATTACGCCATTAGAACAGGTGCTCCACTAGAAGTAGTAGAAAACCTACAGGCGATTGAAGATGAAGGAGATTCGTATGATTCTATTGAGGAAATTTGGCCCGATTATCCCACTGATGAAGATTATCTTTGGAATGAGGATGAATATTAAATAATAACACGCAAAAAATAGAAAAAAGTCTCCAAAGTGAGGCTTTTTTTTTGCGTACATTTGAACCCCGTATTAAACAAAAACTATTATGAGTTTTTTAAATTCTGTATTAAAAGTATTTGTTGGCGATAAATCTAAAAAAGACGTCAAAGAAATACAACCTGTAGTCGATAAGATAAAGGCGCTGGAAGGTGAGTTTGAAGCCCTTTCTATAGACGAACTTAGGGCTAAAACAGCAAGCTTTAAGGCGAAGATCGCTGAAGCTCTAAAAGATATAAATAAACAAATTGAAGAGCTTGAAGCCGAGGCCGATGCCAGTGACGATATTACCCGAAAGGAAGATATTTATGCTGAAATTGATGCGTTGAAAGCTAAATCTTACGAGATCTCTGAAGGGGTTCTTAACGATATTCTACCCGAAGCCTTTGCAACGGTAAAAGAAACCGCAAAACGCTTTTTCCATAACGAACAACTTAAAGTCACCGCCTCAGAATTTGATCGTGAGATTTCTGCCGAAAAAGACTATGTAAATCTTGAAGGCGATCACGCAATCTGGAACAATTCCTGGGATGCTGCCGGAAAACCGGTAACCTGGGATATGATTCATTACGATGTACAGCTAATTGGTGGTGTGGCTATGCACCAGGGAAAAATTGCCGAGATGCAAACCGGTGAAGGTAAAACCCTGGTGGCAACCTTACCAATGTATCTTAACGCTCTTACCGGAAATGGAGTGCACCTTGTAACGGTAAACGACTACCTGGCAAAAAGGGATAGTGCCTGGATGGCGCCACTTTTTGAATTTCACGGTTTAAGTGTAGATTGTATAGATTATCACAGGCCAAATTCAGCCTCCAGAAGAAAAGCCTATAATGCCGATATTACTTACGGAACCAACAATGAATTTGGTTTCGATTATTTGCGTGATAATATGTCTCACGCTCCAAACGATCTCGTACAACGCCCACATAACTTTGCCATTGTAGATGAGGTAGATTCGGTTTTAATTGATGATGCGCGTACGCCGCTTATTATTTCCGGGCCAATCCCAAAAGGGGATGTTCACGAATTTAACGAACTCAAACCTGCGATTTCTAATATTGTAGAACTTCAGCGTAAACACCTTACTAAGGTTCTTGCTGAAGCTAAAAAACTTATCAAAGAAGGAAACACCAAAGATGGTGCATTCTTGCTATTAAGAGTTTATAGAGGTCTGCCAAAAAATAAAGCACTTATTAAGTTCCTTAGTGAAGAAGGTATAAAACAGTTGCTGCAGAAGACCGAAAATCATTACATGCAGGACAACAACCGCGAAATGCCAAAAGTAGATGCGGACCTTTATTTCACTATTGAAGAAAAAAGCAATCAGATAGACCTTACCGATAAAGGTATTGAGTTTCTTTCTGCCGATGGAGATTCTGATTTCTTTGTTATGCCCGAAATGGGAATGGAAATCGCCAAGATTGAAAAAGAAGGACTTTCTAAAGAAGAAGAAGCCGAGAAAAAAGAAGAACTTTTTAGAGATTACAGCGTAAAAAGTGAACGTATTCACACCTTACGACAACTGCTAAAAGCCTATACCCTATTTGAAAAAGATGACGAATATGTGGTAATAGACAACAAAGTGAAAATCGTAGACGAGCAAACCGGGCGTATCATGGATGGGCGCCGCTATAGCGATGGTTTACACCAGGCAATTGAGGCCAAGGAAAATGTGAAAATTGAAGATGCCACCCAAACTTTTGCTACGGTAACGCTTCAGAATTACTTTAGAATGTACAGCAAGTTATCTGGTATGACAGGTACAGCTGTAACAGAAGCTGGAGAATTCTGGGAGATCTATAAATTAGATGTGGTAGAAATTCCTACCAACCGTCCTATTGCCAGAAAGGATAAGGACGATATGGTTTACAAAACCAAAAGAGAGAAATATAACGCGGTAATAGACGATGTTACCCAGCTTTCTAATGCAGGAAGACCCGTTCTTATTGGTACAACTTCTGTAGAAATTTCAGAATTACTTTCAAGAATGCTGAAATTGAGAAATGTTCCGCACAACGTGCTTAACGCAAAACTGCATAAACGAGAAGCCGATATTGTTGCTGAAGCAGGTAAATCTGGTATTGTAACTATCGCCACTAACATGGCAGGTCGTGGTACCGATATTAAACTTAGTAAAGAAGTTAAAGAAGCCGGTGGTTTAGCCATTGTAGGTACAGAGCGCCACGATTCACGGCGTGTAGACCGCCAGTTAAGAGGTCGTGCCGGCCGTCAGGGAGATCCGGGAAGTTCACAGTTCTATGTTTCTCTGGAAGATAATCTAATGCGTCTATTTGGTTCTGAAAGGATCGCGAAATTAATGGATAAAATGGGTCTGGAAGAAGGTGAAGTAATTCAGCATTCCATGATCTCAAAATCTATTGAGCGTGCGCAGAAAAAAGTAGAGGAAAATAACTTCGGAATTAGAAAGCGTTTACTTGAGTATGATGACGTAATGAATGCTCAGCGGGAAGTTATCTATAAACGTCGTTACCATGCTTTATTTGGAGATCGTCTGCGAGTAGATATCGCGAATATGATTTTTGATACTTCTGAAGCGATTACCGAAAATAATAAAGTTGCCCAGGATTATAAGAATTTTGAATTTGAACTGATTAGGTATTTCTCTATGAGTGCCCCGGTTTCAGAAGAAGAATTCGAGAAAATGGGCGTACAAAAAATTGCCGGAATTGTCTATAAAGAAGCCTACCAGCATTACCAGGAAAAGATGAAGCACAGCGCTTCCAGGGCTTTCCCGGTAATTAAGCAGGTTTACGAAGACGAAAGCAACAATTTTGAAAGAATTTCTGTGCCATTTTCAGACGGGCAAAAAACGCTTCAGGTAGTTACTAATCTTGAGAAAGCTTACGAAACCGAAGGTGTTCAGTTAGTTAAAGATTTTGAGAAAAATATAAGTCTTGCTATAATTGATGATGCCTGGAAAACCCACCTTCGCAAGATGGATGAGTTAAAACAGAGCGTTCAATTAGCGGTTCACGAGCAAAAAGATCCTTTATTGATCTATAAATTTGAAGCTTTTGAATTGTTTAAATCTATGCTGGATCACGTAAATCGGGATGTAATTTCTTTCCTTTTCAAGGGTGAAATTCCAGAAGGAAATGTTTCAAATATCCAGGAAGCAAGACAACGCAAAAAAGAAAAAGTAGAAACTCAAAAGGATGAAATTCCTAATATAGACGAAAGAGCTGCTCAAAGTCGCGCCGCTGGAAACACCCAACAGCAACGCCGCCCACAGGTGACCGAAACCATTACCAGAGACCAACCAAAGATTGGCCGTAATGATAAAGTGACTATAAAAAATGTAATGAGTGGTGAGAATAAAACTCTTAAATACAAACAGGCTATTCCGCTTATTGAAAAAGGAGATTGGGTTGTTGTGAATCAGTAATTTAATTTCAAATTATACAAAAGGGCTGTTTAAACCTCCTAAATAGAGGAACTTTTAAACAGCCCTTTCTTTTTTTGAGTACATTAGCTTTTCATTCAATCATCAAAAAAATGAAAAACTACCAAATAGAAATAAAGTGGGGCGTAATTTTCTTCGCTGCATCTTTACTTTGGATGTATTTTGAGAAACTCATGGGCTGGCACGATGTGCTCATTGCCAAACACGCTATTTACACCAACTTTTTTGGCTTAATTGCAATAGCAATTTACTTCTTTGCCATTCATGATAAAAGAAAGAATTTTTTCCGCGGAAAAATGAGCTGGAGACAGGGATTCGTTTCGGGAGTAATTTTAAGTATTGTTATTGCCTTACTCTCTCCTATTGGCCAACTAATTACACACTATCTTATTTCTCCCGAATACTTTGAAAATGCTATAGAAAGCAGCGTAGAAAGAAATGCTATGAAGCAGGAAGATGCTGAAGCTTATTTTAACTTAAGCTCATATATAGTACAATCTATAGCCGGTGCATTAATGATGGGTGTAGTAACCTCAGCTATTGTCGCGTTGATTTTAAGAAAAAAATAATCAGGAATTTTTCAATTTCAGCAAATAATTGGGATCTGGGCAGTTTTGCAGATAAAAATCCAATTCCCGGCGGGAAGTAACCCCGGGAAAATCACCAATTTTTTCAACTAAATCTTCAATTATCTGAAAATGTAAATGTGGTGCATAATCGCCATTTTCTTCGGGTGTTCCCAATTCAGCAATTTTTTCGCCTTTTTTCACAAAACTCCCCGGAACAAGACCGTTTAATGAAGATTTACTTAAATGACCATACAGAGAATAGAACTTCTTTTCTTCAAATTCGTGTTCTAAAATTATGGTTGGGCCGTAATCTCCGAAACTGGAATTATCGTTAAAACTATGAATTCTTCCATCTAAAACCGCTAAAACATCGGTATGTGCATCAGCCCAAAAATCCAGGCCTAAGTGTATATTCCTGTTAGAATCTTCATCTTCAGAAGTTGTAAAAAGTTCACTTCTCTTATAAAGTTTTCGTACTTCAGAATAGCCTCCAAAAGCCACCTTTTTTCCGAAGGCATTTAAATATTCGGCTATATAATTAGAAAAAGCCCGGGAAGAAGAAATATCTACTTTCCCGAGCTTTACATTGTTTTCAGATAAATCTATGATTATATAATCTTCTTCCCTTAAATTCACATCCAGAACCTGGGTAAACCCCGGTGTTAACTGCGAAAGAAATTCAGAAAAATTTGTGGTTCCCATAAGCGATCTTTAAAACGATTTGCCGTTTAAGAATCGCTAAAATTACACCTTGAAATTTAATTTAACAAGACATCGCTAAAATTAGCTTTAATGCTAATATTCCCTCCAGAATCTTTAGTTTTATGAAATCCCGTGAGTTTTTTATTATCGTAAGATTCGCTACTTGTTACCTTTAAAGAACCAGGATGTTTAATATCGCTCTGGGTGCCACTGTATATAAAATTAAAAGCTGATGAAGGCAAGCCAAGTTCCAGATCGCTATTCTCTAAATTAATATCAAGATTTTTAAAATTAGCCCCTACTCTTGCAATATTCAACTCCCCAAAATTTCCCGATAAAATCCCGGTATCTTCCAGCACCTCAATATTTACATTACTGGAATTGGAACTTAATTTGATGCTTTTCACCTTCTTAATTTTAAAGTTTTTTACATACCTGGCATCCATTATTCCATAAGTCCAATAGTTGATGTTCACCGGAGTGTAAGCTGCCTCTACATTGGTATTTTTACCACTTATCCTATCGGCGGTTAGTTTACTGTGAGAAAGATCGGCGTGAAGATTATTTGTTGTTCCCGAAAGGTTTACATCCCCGTGGCGTACATCAAGATTAAGCTTTGCATTTTTAGGCATTTTTACCTTAATGGTCTTTTTGGCCTTAGAATTATTTAAACCTATCACTTTTGGTTTTCCATTTTCTGCATCACCAAAACGGGCTTCCATTTGCGCTCCAAAAGATTCGCCCCAGGCTTCCATATCTTTACCAAAACTTTCGGCCCATTTTTCCATAGACTTTTCAAGCTCTTCACTGTTTATTTCCATCTTCATTTCAAAATTCTTCTCCCATTTCTCGGCATTTTTTTCAAACTGAGAAGCCCATTTTTCCATATCTTTTTCAAAATCTTCTCCAAAATTGGCCTCTATTTGCTTTTCAAATTTTGCAATGTATTTGTCACCGTCTTTTTTATAAGCTTCATAGTCAAATTTGATATTGCCCATTTTTTCACTGAATTCTGGCGGAAGCGGCGCTCCCATACTTTCGCCCATACTTTGCATCAAAGGCGTCACCAAATTATTCATTAATGGCTCCAGCATCTGCGGTAGCCTGGCCAGTGGTTTTTCCAATCCGCTAAGATCTATATCTCCGCTCCACTGCATTCCCCCGCCTGAAGAAATATTTACTTCTGAAGCATTTCCGGAAGTATTTAGTTTCCAGGCCGCAAGAATATCTTTTATTTCACTTTTTTCAATTTCCCCAGTTTCCAGAGAGGCTTCAATTTGCACTTCATTTTTATCCCAGTAATCTACAATAATATTGGTGTGACTGGCATCAATTTTCACTTCTACATCGCCGGAGGTTTTATAAGTTTTATCCAGCTTTTTTGTTTGCGCGCTCAATGTTACCGGAAGGTAGAGCAGCAGCGCAACTATTAAATTATACCTCGTAGTTTTCATATTCGTTGTCTTTTGATTGTTTAATTTCCTTTAATTTGCTTTTTAGCTTGTAGAGTAAATCCAGTCTTAGTTGAAGATTCGCTATCATCGCTTCCAGGGTTTGCTCGTTTGGCCCGGCTTCTTTAATTTCTGTATTTAAGCGTTGGTATTCCTTATCCAGTTCAGCCATTTGGTTCATAAAAGAATCTATAAGGGCTTTATTTGCTGGTGTTATATTGATTTTGGAAAGTTCAATATTAAGACTGGCCATATAATAATCTTCAATCTTCTTGAATTCAGGTGAAACTTCACTTAGCTGAAAATTATTTTCAGTTGTTCCCGGCTTATTTTCTTTTTCTTCTGAATTTTCCTGATTTGGAGTATCAGCTACCGATGGCTCATTCGTAAAATTATCTCCCCCTGAATTCAGAAAAAAGAATCCCACGCCCAGCGCAACAATTAAAACCGCTGCGATCTTTAAAAAAAAGAACGTATTATTCTTCTTTTCTACGGGAAATTCTTTCTCCAGGCGATCTTCAAATCGCTTTTGGTGCCCTTTGGGTAAAGTGTTGGGTTTGGGCTCCTTCTCATTCCTGAACATTTCTCTAATATCCTGTGCCATTTTTTATAGTCTTTAATTCTTCCTGCAATTTTTTCTTACCTCTGTGTACTAAAGTCCGCGAGGCTACCGGACTAATATTTAAAATCTCTGATATTTCTTCGTGGTCATAGCCTTCCATTAAGAATAGCATCAGTGGGTATTTATATTTTTCGGGAAGTTTTTCCATACTTTGCTTTATTTCTTTCATTCCAATCCCATCGTCTACCTGCCAATTATCGTCTTCTTCGGCTGTGCTCAATACCTGTTCATTAATAGCGACTAATTCCAGCTTTTTCGCTTTTAATTTATCTATACACTTATTAATTACAATACGTTTAAGCCAAGCGCCAAAAGTAACTTCCCCCGTAAATTGCTGTAGTTTTGCAAAGGCTTTTATAAAAGCTTCCTGCATTGCGTCTTCTGCCTCATAAGGGTCTTTCAAAAAACGTAAGGCCACATAATGCATTCCCTTGCAATATTGATTGTAGAGCTTCAGCTGGGCCCTGCGATCTTTGTTTTTACAGGCTTCTATTAATTGATGCTGTATCATTTTCTTTGATTGGTTGTACTTTAAAGACGAAACTATTTTTGCAATGTTGCAAGCTTCTGTTATTTTGTAGCTGAAAATACGTTTTTTCCTTTTTAAAGTCTGAAAAATTAGTTTGCACGCTTTTTGAACTGTAATATTTCAAAATAAATTAATAATGAAAAAACCGGTAAAAACGTTTTTAAAGATTGGCGGAATTATTATTGTATTGGCCGCTGTACTGGTATTTATAATGCGCTACAGTACTAAAGCTCATAGTCCCGAAGCCACCGTAAATTATACACAGGGCGATTTAAAAATAGAAGTTTTTTATAACCGCCCTTATAAAAAAGAACGGGTAATTTTTGGTGAACTGGTACCTTATAATGAAGTATGGCGTACCGGTGCCAACGAAGCCACGACTTTTGAAACCAATAAAGATATAATGGTAGATGGCTCACTTTTAGAAGCCGGGAAATATACCTTATGGACTATCCCCATGGAAGATTCCTGGAAGGTGATTTTTAATAAAAATATGTACCCCTGGGGAATTGATATGGAGGAAAAAGCCTATCGTGATCCTGAGTTTGATGCGCTGGTACTGGAAGTTCCTACCAAAGATTTACAAAGAACTATTGAACAATTTACTATAGCTTTTAATGAAGAAAATGAATTTATAAATTTAAACCTGGCCTGGGCCGAAACACTGGTTAGTGTTCCTATAAAACCTGAAAAAGCATAAAAAATTAAACCTCACAGGGTCATAAAATCCTGTGAGGTTTATAATTTAAGTCACCCTGAACTTGTTTCAGGGTCTAATTTCTTAAAGTTTTAGATGCTGAAACAAGTTCAGCATGACGATAAGGAAATTTTAAAATTTCATCTTAATCTTCGTCTACTAAAAGATTAAGCGTCACATCTATATTGTCTCTTGTGGCTCTAGAATAAGGACAAATTTCGTGCGCTTCATTAACAATTTTTTCACCGGTTTCAACATCTACACCTGGTAAATAGCAATCTAATACTACAGATAGTTGTAAATTTTCTTCCTCATCAGTCAGGCCTAATTTTACTACTGCGCTCACACTAACATTTTCATCTATATCTATACCGTGATTCTTAGCAGCTAACTGCAATGCACCTCCAAAACAAGCAGAATACCCCGCTCCAAATAATTGCTCCGGATTGGTATAATTTCCGCCTTCACCGCCCATAGATTTTGGCATACTTAATTTTACATCCAATATTCCATCATCACTTTTGGCGTGGCCTTTTCTTGCTCCTTTTGTAGTTACCGTTGTTTTATACAAATTTTTCATCGTTATTTAAGTTATATTAATTAGGCCTGAATATACCAAGCATAAACAAGGCTCCCAAAGATCGAATTCATAAATTTGTCATAAATAAGTATAGTTTGAGCAAGAAGAACCAAGAATCGGCATTAAGTGAATCTGGCAGTAAGCCGGCCTCGGCGAATGTGAATCCAAAATCAGCTCAAAAGATTAGAGCGTCCCGAAAAAATAAATTTGAGGAAGAAGATTTGCTTCAGCAACTTCTAAATGGAAATAAGACTGCTTTAGGCCGTGCAATTACTTTGGTAGAAAGTAATCAATTTTCACATAGAAAAAAGGCGCAACAGTTATTGGAAGGCGCCCTGCCCTATTCTCAAAAATCTATTCGAATTGGAATTACAGGCGTGCCCGGCGTGGGCAAAAGTACTTTTATAGAAAGTTTTGGCTCATATTTAATCGAACAAGGAAAAAAAGTAGCGGTACTGGCGGTAGACCCCAGTAGTAGTGTTTCCCACGGAAGTATTTTAGGTGATAAAACCAGGATGGAAAACCTTGTAAAAGAAGAAAATGCTTTTATACGGCCATCGGCTTCGGGTTCTTCTCTTGGTGGGGTGGCCAAAAAAACCCGCGAAAGTATTATTCTATGTGAAGCTGCAGGCTTTGATGTTGTGCTTATTGAAACCGTTGGGGTTGGCCAAAGTGAAACCACGGTGCACAGTATGACCGATTTCTTTTTATTGCTGAAACTGGCCGGAGCCGGAGACGAACTACAAGGCATAAAACGAGGAATTATAGAGATGGCCGATGCAATTGTGATCAACAAAGCTGATGGAGACAATATAAAAGCTGCAAGGGAGGCAAAACTGGAGTTTAACCGTGCGCTGCAACTTTACCCAAGCAAAGAAAGCGGCTGGAAACCAAAAGTTGCTCTTAGCAGTGCTTTAAAGCAAACGGGAATTGATAGTGTTTGGGAACTGATTAAAGAATTTGAAAAGCTAGGAAAAGAAAATGGTTTTTTCCTGAAAAACAGAAAAGAGCAGAATAAATTCTGGCTTCTACAAACTATAAACGAACATCTAAAAAACCGCTTTTACCAAAATCCTGTGATGAAAAACGAACTTGAAATTCAATTAAAAGCTATAGAAAATAATAAGATAACCGCTTTCGCCGCAGCCGATTTATTAATTGAAAAGTTTGAAAATCTGGATTAATTCTTTTTGAAAATTTTCTGCTGTGCCCATTCGTGAAGTTTATAGAAAATAAAGCCTAAGAGCCCACCAATCAACATTCCTACAAGTATATCTCCCGGATAATGCACTCCTAGATAAACCCGACTATAAGCTACAAGTAAAGCCCAGGCAACTAACCAAAATATCATTTTAGGAAAGACTTTTCTAAATAATAATCCAAGAAAAATAGCAACGCCCATCGAGTTAGAAGCGTGTGCTGAAAAGAAACCATAAGAACCGCAACGAACCGCCACAAACCGGGTATATTCCATAATGCCTTCCTGCCGGCAGGGTCTTAAACGTTCAAAAGCATCTTTAAAAACATTTCCTAATTGATCTGTAGCGGTAATTAATAAGGTTATAAATACCACCGTGACCAGGCTTGATTTCCAACCGAATTTCCTAAAAATTAGGAATAAAAGTAAAGCGTATAACGGGATAGCTGTCCATTTATCGGTAATGAGCAGCCAAAGCCAATCCCAGGTTTCATTACCCAGGTTATTTAGCCAAAGAAATAATTTATGATCTAACTCTATTAATTTCTCCATTAATCGTCCTCGTATCTTGCAATTTCCCTATCGTAAAATTCTGAAGCTTCTTTAATAAGGTTTTCGGTTTCATTTTCAAGTTCTTCTTCATCGTGCTGGTCAAATTCTTCCAGCCATTCTACTTCATCGTTCTCGAGATTAATGATAAATCGTGGGAATTCGGTATGTATTACGAAGATAGCAGTGGGATAGTCAGTATTATCACCGAGAAGAAATTTAGGGAAATCCATAATTATATTTTTGATTGAACAAGAATAGACTCTTGCAAAATAAGTTTTTTTGTTAAATAGTTAAATCGAATGTACAACATTAATGCCGAAACAGAGAGCCCGGCAAGGAGCCCAAGCCAGATTCCCATGCTTCCAAGATTTTCGGCTTTGCCAAAATACCAGGAAACAGGAAAGCCAATAATCCAGTAAGAAATAAAACAAATTACCGTAGGAATTTTCACATCCTGAAGCCCTCTTAAAGCCCCAAGAATAACCACCTGCAAACCATCACTAAGCTGAAATAACGCAGCTACCACTAACAATTGTGCAGCAAGTAAAATCACCTCGGCATTATCTATATAAAATGTAGGCAGCCAATCTTTAAGCAGAATAAAGCCTAAAGCAAATACTGCTTCTATTAAAAATACCAGCAGAAATGTTGAAAATGCAATTCTGCGTAAATCTTTAAAATTAGCAAGACCTTTTTGATTTCCTACTCTAATAGTAGCTGTAACTCCAAGTCCAACCGCGATCATAAAAGTCATTGAAGCGAGATTCAAAGCAATTTGATTTGCCGCTTGTGGATTAGTACCCAACAAACCGGCAAGGAAGACGGTAGCGGTAAAAATCCCAACTTCAAACAGCATTTGCAGGGCCGTTGGAAAACCGAGGTTTAATAATCTTTTAAAAACATCGGAGTTTAGAGATTCCTTTTTTCCCCATTTAAAGTATTCGGCAAATTTCTTTTTTCGTCTCAAAATTTCCCAAACAAACCATAACATAAAGAAACGGGAGATTAATGTACCTATTGCTGCACCTTCCAGCTCCAACCTTGGAAATATCCAGATTCCGTAGATTAAGAGGTAATTAAAAATCACGTTTACCACGTTAGCAATTAAAGTGGCATACATGGCATATTTTGTTTGCGAGAGTCCGTCAGCGAATTGCTTAAATGCCTGGAAAATCATTAACGGAATCATTGAAAACGCCACAATATTAAGATAGGGAATGGCAAGTTCTACCACCTCTGGCGGTTGATCTAAATAGTATAATACAGGTTTCGCTACGAGTAAAGTGAGAAAAAGAAGAATCCCATTAATAGTACATAAAATTACCCCGTGGTGAAAATAGCTTCTGCCCTTGTTTATATCCTGCGCGCCATCGGCTTCAGCAATTAAAGGTGTAATGGCAAAAGAAAAACCAATTCCTAAAGAGAGGGCTATAAAAACCAGCGAATTTCCCAGGGAAACCGCCGCTAGTGGTGCCGGCCCTAATTGGCCAATCATTAAATTATCTACCAGCCCAACTAATACATGGCCTAATTGCCCGAGCATTACGGGAAAGGCAATGTTTAAATTTTTGCTGAATTCTTGTGTGTAGGCGCTTAGCTGCAAAACATAATTTTAGGCGGCAAAGATAGTAGGATTTTGCTGCTCTAAAATTTAAATTGCGATAAAGAATAATTAAATTTTAAATCTAAAGTTTCTGATCTTTTTCCAGATTAATGCGCTTTATTCCATACTTATCTACTAAATAGATCAATGAGGTCATGGTAGCAGCTCCAAGTTCCAGCTCGCGTTTGTTTACATGCTCAAAAGTATCAGTTGCCGCGTGATGATGATCAAAATATCTTTGTGAATCTGGTCTTAACCCCGCAAGCACAATATCTCCCTTTTTCAAAGGACCAATATCGGCTCCACTTCCACCTTTTTCAAAATAATGAATTAGATAAGGTTCAAAAAGTGGTTTCCAACTTTCAATTTGCGCAAATTGTGCATCATCGGCTTCAAAAGAAAATCCGCGAGGAGTGAATCCTCCGGCATCACTTTCTAAAGCAAAAATGTGATTCTCGTTTTTACTATGTGCTACATCGGCATACTTATTCCCGCCGCGTAAACCGTTTTCTTCATTCATAAAAAGCACCACTCTAATGGTTCTTTTAGGTTTATAGCCGGTCTCTTTAAATAAGCGCAAAACCTCCATAGATTGAACTACACCCGCACCATCATCGTGAGAACCATCTCCCAAATCCCAGGAATCCAGGTGACCGCCAACTACCATAATTTCTTCCGGAAATTCGCTACCTGTTATTTCGCCAATTACATTGTAAGATTGTACTTCCCCGTGATTTTCTGAACTCAATTTAAAATAAAATTCAAGGTCTTTTTTCAGCTTTAAAATTCCGGAAAGATATTCGGCATCTTTAGTACTAATCGCCGCAGCTGGAATTCGTTTACTATTTGGTAAATTGCCATAACTCATTGAACCCGTATGCGGATTTTCATCTATTTTATGACTTAAAGAACGTACAATTACCCCGGCAGCACCGTATTTAGCAGCAGCTTCTGCCCCGGAATAACGCTGATCTACACACCCGCCGTACGCCTCAAAAGTTTGAATAAGTTCAGGATTCATTGGGCGATTATAAAAAACAATTTTGCCCTTTATTTCATCTTTATAATTTTCTAAATCTTCAATTCCCTGCACTTCTATCACATTTGCTTTTAAACCGCCGGTAGCAGTGGCAACAGAGCCCCCAAGAGCTGTTATACTTACTTCTGTAGTCATTCCCGGGCCGGTTTGTATATAAGCGTGTTCACGAGCTCCACGCGTCCATTTTGGAACCATAACTGGTTGTAGCCAAACCTTATCAAGACCAAGTTCTTCCAACTGTGTTTTAGTATATTCTACCGCTTTTTGCGCATTTAAGGAACCCGATAACCTACCTCCAATTTTGTTAGAAAGATGGTCCAGCCAATTGTAGGCTTTACCATTTACCAGCGCAGCAGAATATATCTCCCTAATTTTAAGAGAATCTTCTTTGGTTTCAGGAGCCTGTGCATTAAGATTTAGTGAAAGAAAGAGGCCAAAAAAGGCGAAAATGTATAATTTCATCGGGAAAATAGGATTTAAATTTTCAAGTTTTGACTGCTAAAATAAATATTCCTTTGGAAGCTTCTGTTTTAATTCTTTATAGTTTCTATAAAATTTGGAAAACAATTTGTAGCTACCTGTGTGATAACAAAGAATATGCCTTAAAAGTATTTGAATTTGCAGAATTTTAATCGACTTACTTTAAACCTAAAAAAAGATAAATTTTATATCTTCGCCGCTAAATTATAGCAGTTTGAACAAAGCAGAAAAAGAAGAGATAATTACCAAAGTTACCAGCCTTTTAAAGGAAATCCCGTCCTCTATGGATATTGTAAAAAAGGGAGGTAACCGTCACAAACGTTTTGAATATCTCGCCACACATATGGTAGAGAAGGCGATTGAAAAAGATGCTCTTATTATTTCTGAAAACCGAATGGGAATTGCTATTTTATTTAAAACCAGCAAAAAGGACGATAACTTCCTGAAAGATATTTGGAGCCAAATAGGTTTGGTTTTAAATGTTACCGGAATAAAAAACGCTTATCGTATTGTAAAAAACCAGAATTATATTAAAAAACAACGCCCACAAACCGGGGAATATCTTTACTGCTGGTTCTGGGGTATTTTGGCTGAATCTCGCGGTGCAGATACCCAGGTTGGTAAAGAAATGAAAGACGAATTTTACCGACAGGCAATAGAATATCAAATTCCACTATATGCTGAAACCAGAATGCGTAAAAACGCACTGGTATATCAACGATTTGGGTTTGAATTATTCCACGAATGGCAGCACCCAAGCGGTGATACCATGTATTTTTTAAGATATAATCCGCCGCCAAAAAAAATCGATTAAATTTTTCTAAAATTTGCTTCCGAAGAGTTTTACGTCTTCTTCAGTAATTTTATCGCCTCCTAAAATAATGAGCCGTTCTACAACATTACGAAGTTCACGTATGTTTCCGCGCCAGTCATATTCTTTAAGAGTTTTTAAGGCATCTTCGGTAAATTCTTTTTTACCCGAACCGTGTTCCGCAGAAATCTTTTCGCTAAAATAATCTATAAGTAAAGGAATATCTTCCCGGCGTTCGTTTAGTGATGGTACCTCTATTAAAATTACCGCAAGCCTATGATATAAATCTTCCCTAAACTTTTTGTCTTCTATTTCTTTTTTTAAGTCCTTATTGGTTGCCGCAACAACCCGAACATCTACTTTTATGTCTTTGCCGCTACCCACGCGAGAGATTTTATTTTCCTGAAGCGCTCGTAAAACTTTGGCTTGCGCCGAAAGACTCATATCACCAATTTCATCAAGAAAAATTGTACCTCCATTGGCAACTTCAAACTTACCGGCACGATCTTTATTCGCTGAAGTAAACGCCCCTTTTACGTGACCAAAAAGTTCACTTTCTATTAATTCTGAAGGAATTGCAGCACAATTTACCTCTACCATTGGCCCTTTTGAACGTTCACTTTTTTGATGTATCCAGTGAGCCACCAATTCTTTCCCTGTACCATTTTGCCCGGTAATTAGCACCCGGGCATCTGTAGGAGCTACTTTTTCAATAAGTTCTTTAATACGCTCAATCCCTTCTGATTGGCCTACCATTTCAAAATTCTTGCTAACTTTTTTCTTAAGCCGTGTATTCTCTACAACAAGCTCTTTGCGGTCTAGCGCATTGCGAACGGTGTTAAGCAGCCGGTTAAGATCTGGTGGTTTTGCGATATAATCAAAAGCGCCTACTTTCATCGTATTCACGGCGGTATCCAAATCTCCGTGACCAGAAATCATTACCACGGGAATTTCAGGTTTTATTTTCATGATGGCCTCCAGGACTTCTACTCCATCCATTTTGGGCATTTTAATATCACAAAGTACAAGATCATAATCTTCGTCTTTTATCTTTTCAATTCCTTCCAGGCCATCTACTGCTTCTTCAACTTCATAACTATCATTTTCTTCGGTAAGGATTTTAACTAAAACCCTTCTAATTGCTGCTTCATCTTCTATTAATAAAATACGTGCCATATTATAAAATACTAAATTTTAAGCCGCCACGGGCGTAGAATGTATTGTTTTCGTCTATTGTGTACAGGTCTTCCCTGTCTTTATCTCTTAATCTAATATCATTCATAACCGTATAACCGGCATAGGTATAAAATGCTATATTATCTGTGATATTATACTGGTATCCCAAACCGCTTAAAACTATGGTCATGGACATACTTTCTGCAAGCCGGTTGGCGCCAGGATTTGTTTGCGGATAAGGATTAAAATTTTGCTGAATATTAGCAAAAAATCCATCTAATGTTACAAAGCCCTGAACTTCATGTTTGTCGTTAAAATAATATTTAAGATTGGTTTTTGGTATTCCAAGCCCATAAGACCAATTTTCATCAAAACGCTTGTAATAATTTATTACTGGCAATGGAAACGGAAACCCGGTTGTAGTAGAATAACTAAGTCCTAAAATAAGTCGCCAGGGTTCTATGTAACGCTCATCTTCTTTAATTTTTATAAAATAAACCGACCCGGTGTAAATAAAATCGTCCTTAACCAACTCGCTGGTAGCGAAGTTAGAAGCAATTTTCACCCCGGTCTCAGCGCCAAAACGCCATAACTCGTTCATTTTAAAGGTGTAGCCTATTTTACCGGTAAACGATTGAAACCTATCCAGGTTATTAGTAGTAAAAGCTTCGCTATTTTTATATTTAAAATTTACGTTTCTATATTCTACTCCCGGAATTAAATAGGCTCCTTTTCCATTTAATTTAATAGGTAAATTAACAAAGGTCCTAAATCTACGAAATGAATTATCTGAATCTGACTGCGGAAAATAGGTATATTCTATTCGGGCTAAATCTGTAGTTTGGGACGTTGCCGGAAAAGTTACAGCTCCTAACAACAGGAAAGCCATAATTTTAAAGGTCTTCATCATTTTTAGATAAATTTTGGGTTAGGTTTTGGGTAGGATAAAAATGCACATCTCGCTGTGGAAACGGAATTGTGATGTTATTTTTCCTAAATTCTTCATCTATTTTAAATCTAAGCTCACTTTTAATTTTTGGGTCTACAAAGCTATCGGTTACATAAAAATGGAGTGAAAACACTAAAGAAGATGCCCCAAAATCGTCAAATAGCACAAATGCTTCAGGGCTTTTCACAATACTTTCGTTTTCACTGGCACATTTCAACAAAATATCTTTTACTTTTTGGGTGTCACTCCCGTAGGCCACACCAACCTGAACGCCTTCCCGCGTAGTTGCATGGTTTTGGGTATAATTATAAATTACATCGCTAATAAATTTATGATTGGGAATAATCATCACCTTATCATCCCTGGTAAGGGCACGGGTGGTTCTTAGTTTAATTTCAAAAACACGGCCTACCCTGCCTTCCATTTCAATAACATCTCCAACTAAGAGCGATTTATCTATAATTATAAAAACCCCTCCAATAATATCCTGAAAGAGCTCTTGTAAAGCTAAACCTATACCAACAAAAAGTGCAGCCGAAGCTGTTAAAAGTATGGTAATATTTATTCCTGCAGAGCTTAAGGTGATTAAGATCACTACTAAATAGACAAAATATTTTATAAACTTAAAAACGCTTATAAACTTCTGTTTGTCTCCCTTGGCCAGTTTACTTGTAATAAAAGCTCTAATTAACCTAAGAACAACACTGGTCACGATAAATGCGATAACTACCAGTAAAATAAGTCCTACAGTTATTTCTATTGGCGTACCACTAACCTCATATTTGAAAAGGATAAGATTCCAAAAGTCCACCAGGCTACCCCAGATATCTTCTTCCACCACTTCTAAGATCGCCTCTGATGTTTCTGATTTTTGCTGTTCCTGCATTCCCTAATATTTGAGCCATTTGAATAGTTCTTTGTAACTGGCTTTTTTACCATACATAAGAATTCCTACCCTATAAATTTTAGCTGCTATCCAAATTACTATAAAATTGGTAATAATTAAAAGTGCTACAGAAATTGCAAGTTCCCACCACGGCACTCCAAAGGGTATACGCATTAACATAACTATTGGAGAAGTAAGGGGCACCATTGAAAAAATAGTAGAAACTGTACCATGCGGATTTTCTATTACCGAAAAGAAACCCACATAAATGCCTAACATTAAAGGTAAAATTACCGGAAACATAAATTGTTGGGTATCGGTTTCACTATCTACCGCCGCACCAATTGCCGCGTAAATAGAACTGTAAAGAAAATAGCCTCCAATAAAATAAATAAGGAAAAATATAATTAAACTTAGAATTGGCAAATTAAGTACATCCATTACCAACTGGGCAATTTCGGGTTGTGCAATTTGCTCTACGGTTTCTAATTGAGATTTTTGAACGGTAAAAATATCTATACCTAACACGTAAAAAGAAGTCATTGCTAAAACTCCAGCTAATAATACCCAAATTGTGAATTGCGTGATTCCGGCTAAAGAGGTACCTAAAACTTTTCCCATCATAAGTTGAATGGGTTTTACTGAAGAAACAATAATTTCAATAATTCTATTTGTTTTTTCCTCAATAACACTGCGCATTACCATGTTACCATAAATGATAATAAACATCATTAATAAATATCCCGCAGCGCCACCAAAAAACATTTTTATATAATTAGACATTTTGGAAGTACGCTCTCCAGAGAAATTCTGAATTTCAATCCTTACCTCGGTTTTAGCTTCGTTTAATTGGTTTACATCAATACCTCGCTCAATAAGTTCTTCGCGTGTAAGCCTGTCGGCAATGGTTTTTTCTATGGCCTGGATAGTTCCTAAACCGGGAGATTCTTTTCCAAAAAACTGAACGCCTTGAAGATCTCTATTAATATTTTCAGGAATATATATAAGCCCGTAATAATCCTGTTCATTAACCATTTGTTTTGCTTCTTTAAAGCTCTTTCCAGAAAGGTCTAAATATTGAACCTGTTCCTGATCTTTAAATTCTGAAGCAAACATTTCAGTCTCATCATACAAACCAATAATGCGTTGTTCGCTGCTATTCAGCATACTTAAATAAGCGATAAGTGCGAACATCCCAACCAGAATTAGCGGACTTAAAAAAGTCATGATAATAAAGGTTTTATTCCTTACCCGCGCCAAATATTCCCGCTGAATTATAAGCTTTAAATTACGCATGTTGAGTTACGGTTTTTATAAAAATATCGTTTACTGATGGAATAACTTCTACAAAATGATTTATCCTGGCTTTAGCAAGAAGATAATTTAATAGCTGGTTAGGGGTTTCACCTTCTTTAAGCTGAATAGTTAATTTAAGATCGTCGTTTATACTTTTAAAATTAGTATTCCCAACCACGAATTTTTCTTTTAATTCTGCTAAAAGAGCGGTATCATTTTCTGTTTCCAAACCTACTTCATAGGTGTTAGATTTATATTCCCGTTTTATTTCTGAAACTTTTCCGTCTAATAATTTATTAGACAAATGAATTAAAGCCATATAATCACATAATTCTTCTACACTTTCCATTCGGTGGGTAGAAAAAAGTATAGTTGCTCCTTCTTCTTTAAGCTGAAGGATCTCGTTCTTAATTAAACCGGCATTTACGGGATCAAAACCACTAAATGGTTCGTCAAAAATCAACAATTTAGGCCTGTGTAAAACGGTGATAATAAACTGAATTTTTTGAGCCATTCCTTTAGAAAGTTCCTGGATCTTTTTATCCCACCAACCTTCAATTTGTAATTTCTTGAACCAGTATTCCAGGCGTTCTTTAGCTTCAGCTTTAGAAAGCCCTTTTAATCGAGCCAGGTAAAGTGCCTGCTCCCCAACTTTCATAGATTTATAAAGTCCGCGTTCTTCAGGCAGGTAACCAATATGCGCAATATCATTGGGGTGTAAGGGTTTACCATCTAGATAAACCTGGCCCTTATCTGGCATGGTAATTTGGTTAATTATACGTAGCAAAGTGGTTTTTCCTGCACCATTAGGGCCTAAAAGACCAAAAATACTACCACGCGGAATGGCTATTGAGACATTATTTAGTGCAGTAAAATTGCCAAATTGTTTGTAGATATTTTCTGCTACTAAAAGATTTTCCATATAAAAGTGTTGGTAAAAAAAAATAAAAAAGCTCGAGAGATAATTCACCGGGCATTCATAGCGAACAACTGTTTAATTTTCCGGGCAATTATGGCTAATTTTAATCTCCATTATCGAGTAAATATATTGAAATCACCCGAGAGATGTTTTGGATTAAGAAGAAATTATAACTTTCCAGACTGCTCTAAAAAACAAAACCCACCCTTAATAAATTAAGGATGGGAAAAAAATTGCTATGAAAAAGAAAAATTGTCACTAAAAGACTTAGTGATAATCAAATATATAAATTTTTTCTTAAAACCGGGGTTCTAAGAAAACATATCTTTAACTTTTTCAAAGAATGACTTATCGCTTTTCTCCGGATTCGGCTGGAAGTTCTCGTCTTCAGCCATTTTCTCAAAGAAATCGCGTTGTTCTTTATTTAAATTTTTCGGGGTCCAAACATTTACATGAACCAATAAATCCCCTTTTCCGTAGCCGTTAAGATTTCCAATTCCTTTTCCTCTAAGTCTAAGAATTTTTCCAGATTGTACTCCTTCTTCAACCTTTATTCTCACTTTTCCGGTTACGGTATCTATTTCTCTTGAAGAACCTAAAACAGCTTCAGACAAACTAATGTACAAATCGTAATGCAGGTTATCTCCTTCACGCTGCAGGCTATGGTGCTCTTTTTCTTCAATAGCTACCAACAAATCTCCTGGAACTCCATTTCCCGGAGCATCGTTTCCTTTTCCGGCAACTTTTAACTGCATTCCGTCTTCAACCCCAGATGGGATTTTAATAGAAACAGTTTCTTCTTTTTGTACCAATCCGTGCGCATCAGCCTCTGGCGGTCTATGGTCTATAATCTGTCCCGAACCGCTACAAGCTGTACAAGGCGATGCAGTTTGCATTCTTCCTAATATAGTATTGGTTACACGAGTTACCTGGCCTGTACCTTTACAGGTGGTACATGTTTTATAAGTGGTACCGGGAGCCTGGACTTTTCTTTTTACCTTAATCTTTTTCTCGGCACCATTAGCAATTTCTTCTAAAGTAAGACTCACCCTAATTCTAAGGTTGCTTCCTTTAGCACGTCTTTGGCCACCGCCAAAACCGCCACCAAAACCAGAGAAGCCTCCGCCACCGCTGAAGCCACCTCCAAAGATGTCTCCAAACTGGCTGAATATATCGTCCATATCCATTCCGCCGAAGCCTCCGCCTCCGCCGCCACCTTCAAATGCCTGGTGGCCAAACCTGTCGTAACGGGCTCGTTTATCTTCATTGCTAAGTACTTCGTAAGCTTCAGCCGATTTTTTAAACTTTTCTTCAGCCTCAGCATCTCCCGGATTCTTATCTGGGTGATACTTAATGGCCATTTTTCGGTATGCTTTCTTTATTTCGGCGGTTGAAGCATTTTTACTAATGCCTAATATGTCGTAATAATCTTCTTTCATGGTCTCGTTTTGCGAATTCTAAAAAAGCTTTTATTTGCCGGTTACAACCTTTGGATACCTAATAATACGATCTCCCAATTTGTAACCTCGCTCTACTACATCAACTATCTTGCCTTTAAGCTTGTCTTTAGGTGCTGGTATTTGGGTAATAGCTTCGTGAATTTCAGAATCAAAGGCATCGCCTTCTTTTATATTCATTGCCTCAAGCCCTTTACTGTTAAGCGTTTCCTTAAATTTATTGTGAATAAGTTCTACGCCCTGTACTAAATTTTTATCACCAGATTTTCCAATTTCTTTTAAAGCCCTGTCAAAATCATCTAAAACTGGCAACATGGCGGTCATTACCTCCTGGTTGGCAGTTTTAAAAAGCTCTAAACGCTCTTTAGAAGTTCTTCTTTTGTAATTTTCAAACTCTGCAAAAAGACGTAAAAATTTATCTTTTTCTTTCTGAAGATCTTCTTTTAGCTTTTCTTCCTCAGTAAATTCGGGCGAGTCGTCATTGTTATCCTCGTTTTCCTTTTCACCTTCTACCTCGTCTATAGCTTCATCTATAGCATCTTCAATTTGATCTTTAACAGGTTGGTCCTGTTGCTCTTCTCTTATATCTTCTTTCTTGTTGCTCATTTTTATGCATTTTAATACAGCCTCAACGGGTCAAAATCATTGCCAATTATGATTCGGTGTCAAAATGTCACTACCCAATAATTCTTAAAATTATTTAGTAAATATTTAGCATTAGGGTGTATGAAGTTTATGTAATTTTGCAGACTAAAATAAAACTAAATTTTAACACAAATGAGAAAATTAATTTTAAGCACTTTTGTAATTGCAGCTATTTTAACTGCGGTTGTAGGATGTAAAAACGATAAAAATAAAGCAGAAACTTCTGAAGCTAAAGATGCAGCTACTGCTCAAGCTGAAGCTATGGAATTTTCAGTAGATACTTCGGCTTCTACTATTGAGTGGAAAGGTAGCAAACCTACAGGTGAGCATACTGGTACTATTAAACTTGCTGAAGGTACTTTTAGTGCTAATGACAGCATTATTGAAAGCGGAAATTTCGTTATTAATATGCAGTCTATTAATGTAACCGATCTTGAGGGAGACGATAAAAAAGATCTTGAAGCTCATTTAATGGGAACTGTAGAAGGTAAAGAAGGAGATTTCTTTAACGCTACAAAATATCCTGAAGCTACTTTTGAAGTAACGGAAATTACTGAAGAAAACGGACAGAAAATGTTATCTGGTAACCTTACAATAAAAGAGGAAACAAAAAATGTTACTTTCCCGGTTAGCATTAACCAATCTGATGATAGTATTGAAATCACCAGTGAAGAATTCACTATAGACAGAACAAACTGGAATGTGAATTTTGGTTCTAAATCTGTTTTTGATGGACTTGGAGACAACTTTGTAAGTGACGATATTACTTTAAAAGTTAACCTTAAAGCTAATAAAGCTTAAGAAGATTCAAGATTTGAATACAAAAAAAAGGCTGCCAAATTTGGCAGCCTTTTTTAATGTTTAAAAACTTCAGGAACCCTAAATTAAATCTTCCAGGGCTTTAGAGAGGTTTACATACTTAAAAATATAACCTTCCTGTTCTATTTTATCACTACTCACCAATTGACTGGACAAAACCAGGCGGGACATTTCTCCCAGTACTAATTTAAGTGCTACTTTAGGAACATTAGGCAGCCAAACCGGTTTTCCCATTTGCGAGGCCACTTCGTTAACCAGTTCTTTATTAGTAACAGGATTTGGTGCTACAGCATTATAAACGCCGGTAAGCTCTTTTTCTAGAGCGAACATAAATATTCCACTAATATCGTCTATATGAATCCAGGATTGCCACTGTTTCCCGTTTCCCAATGGAGAGCCTACATTAAAATTTACGGGTTCTTTTAATTTTTGGAGCATTCCGCCGTTTTTAGCAAGAACAAGTCCTATTCTAATTTTAGCTACTTCAATGCCCAGGTCTTTAAAGTTATCTACAGCTTCTTCCCATTTTACCACCACTTCTCCTACAAAAGAATCATCTACACCCTGGTCTTCTTCAGTATATAATTTCTCTAGAGAACTTGGGTAAATACCTATGGCACTGGCTGAAAGCAGGTTTTTTACCTCGTGCTCATTTTCCTGTAAACAAGTGTAAAGTAAATTTGCCGTTTCGGTACGGCTCTTTAAAATTTTCTTCTTTTGTTCTGGCGTCCATCGTTCTGCAATACTGGCACCTACAAGATTTATTATAGTATCAACGCCTTCTATGGCCTTACTGTCTATTTCATTCTCGTTAGGATTCCAATAAAAACCCTTATAGTCTGTTTTGTTTTCCAGCTTGTCTTTACTGGTAGAGAGGTAATGAACTTCTATTCCTTTTTCCCGACACAACCGACTAATTTTAGATCCAATTAAGCCGGTAGCTCCTGTGATTAATACTCGCATTTTTCTTTACAAGATAGCAACAAGTATAAACCTCAACTAAAGTTTATCACCTATTTAACAGCAAAATAGCCTACTTTTTTAATGCTCTTAACATTTCTCGTTTACCTGGAGGCCCGGGAAGCCTTTCAACTATAAAACCTGCAGTTTGCATAGCTCTTCTTACACTGCCTTTTGCCGAATAAGTAACTAAAACCGAGTTACTTTTCATCCCAGCAAACATTCTGGCAAAAATATCTTCTGTCCACAATTCGGGTTGAACCCTGGCACCAAAGGCATCAAAAAACACTAAATTATATTTGTTAATATCTTCAATTTCTTCAAAGCGCTTCTGTTGTTTTTCAAGCTGAAAATTTTCTGAAATATCTACTTTATTATTCCACGGAATTTCGTGCATGCGTTGAAAAGTTTCTATTTGATTTTCTGCGGAAAGCATTTCGGCATAATTCAGGGCTTTTATTTCAGAAGTTGAAACGGGATAAGCTTCTACCCCAGTGTAGTCTATCTTTAGCTGAAGCTTTTGAGCTTCCAAAAAAGTAATAAACGCATTTAGGCCGGTACCAAAACCAATTTCCAAAATAGCGGGATTTTTTTCCTTATTTAGTCCAACCCAGTATTCCAGGCCCATTTTTATAAAAACGTGCCGGGCTTCCTGTATTGCACCGTGTTTGGAGTGGTATTGCTCATCCCATTCGCTTAAATGAATAGTAACCGAGCCATCGCCGGTTTTTATAATCTTTCTTTCCACATTATTCCTTTAAAAGTACTCCATTCGCAATAAACGCCCTGGAAACCTCAGGGGAAGTAATTGCTGCTATTTCTGCTTCAGATTTCCCTTCATCCTCGGCATAATGTTTTTGATCTTCAATAGACATTTGGTTTATAAAAGCTTTTCCTTCTACAATCACATCGGTATTTTCGCTGTCTTTGGGTACAAAAAATCCATAATCTTTAAAAGTTACTCTTACATCTTCCCCTTCAGGAAGTTCTAAAATCATCCAGCAACCTTTCTTTTTACAAACATTATTGATTTTTGAAGTAAATTTTAAATCTAAAGTATCACCGGGTTTTAGGGAATTGAATTTATTAAGAGCTTCGCTGGCAGAAATAGCACTTTCTGAGTTTATTTCGGCTCCAAAAGAATTATAGGAAGTAGTATTCTTTTCAGCTACAACTTCTGTCTCTTTATTAGATTTTTCATTTTTACAGCCTATAAATATTAAGGATAAAGCCAATATAGCGGCGAATTTTTTCATTTTCCTATTTTTAGTTAAAACCTTGCAGGTAAACAAATTTACCAAAACTTTAGATTTTGATTCTGTTTTAATTTAGGTAAATTTGTTAACTAAATTAATGATAATGAAATACGATACTAACCAGCTTGAAATTAATAAAGTCCAAAAATCTAAGATTGAAGAGGTAAATTTTGAAAACCTGGTTTTTGGCGAAATTTTCACCGATCATATGTTTGTATGTGATTATGAAAATGGCCAGTGGCAAACCCCTAAAATTACACCTTATGGGCCAATACAACTGGATCCATCGGCTAAAGTATTTCATTATGGGCAAGCAGTTTTTGAAGGAATGAAAGCCTACAAAGACGATGAAGACCAAATTTGGCTTTTTAGACCTGAAGAAAATTATAAAAGAATAAATAAATCCAGCGCCAGATTGGCAATTCCTGAATTTCCAAAAGAATATTTCTTCCAAGGATTGGAAGAATTACTAAAATTGGATAAGGATTGGATAAAGAAAGGTTTTGGGAACTCGCTGTACATTCGTCCGTTTGTAATTGCTACCGAGGAATGCGTTTCTGCCAATCCTGCAACAAAATATAAATTTATGATTATTTGTTCTCCCGCCCAGGCTTATTATAGCGGCGAAGTAAGAGTTCAGTTTTCAGAAAAATACAGCCGTGCTGCCGATGGTGGTGTTGGAGCTGCCAAAGCTGCCGGGAATTATGCCGCGCAGTTTTACCCTACCAATCTTGCTAAAGAAGCCGGGTTTCAGCAAATAATTTGGACCGATGCTAATACGCATGATTACCTTGAGGAAGCTGGAACAATGAATATTTTCTTTAGAATTGGAGATAAACTTATTACTGCTCCTACCAGCGATAGAATTTTAGATGGAGTTACAAGAAAATGCGTGATAGATCTCGCAAAAGATATGAATATTGAGGTTGAAATTAGAAGAGTTCCAGTTTCTGAAATCGTTGAAGCCGCCAGGAAAGGTGAGTTAAAAGAGATTTTTGGTTCGGGAACCGCGACAGTTATTAACCCTATTGCCGGTTTTGGATATAAAGACGAAAAATTTGAACTGCCAAAAATGGAAGATTCCTACGGAAAATCTTTTAAAGACCGCCTAATGAAAATTCAATATAACCAGGCTGAAGATAAGCACGGTTGGAGATACCAGGTGAAGTAATTTTTCCTGATTTTTATAAAAAAAACCTCACAGATTTAAAAACTGTGAGGTTTTTTTTGTTTTAACCTGAACTTATTTCAGGTTCTAATTTTGAACTATTCCTGATTAAAATTATTCCGATGGGAAACGTACCGGCAGCGTAAACTTTCTATCTAATTCAGGTTTTCCTGATGCATTTGCCTTTTCAAAGATTAAATAGCCTTTTTCATCCTCCGGAAAATTGCCAAAAGACAGTTCGGTAGAGAACGGCACAAAATCGTTAGTCATCCATTCCCCCTTCGCTTTTATAGAACTTTCTGCCAGGGTATTATAATTTTTATCAACTAACTTTACGGGCGCTTCGGCTTCAAAAAACCAGGTTCCGCGTGCTTCACCAGAAATTTGTATGGGAGATTTAATAAGCTTATTTACCGCGGGTTTTTCAACTTTTATAAGATCTGAAAGTTCTTTACGCTCTTCAGCATTCTTCCTGAAAAAATAAAGAGAGCTCATTATTTTATCCAGTTGCATCTTACTTTTTTCATTAATTTCTCCTGAAAACCTCACTTCATCTTCCCCCATTGAATCGCATTCTTGCATTGGCTTTGATTCTCCCCCGGTTGAAATGCAGGTAGCATTAAAATTTTCAATTTGATAATGCACAAAAATACCTCCGTATTCATCCCACTTTTCCGGAGACTGGTAAAATTTTAAATAATAAGCCCAGGCCTCACCGTTTTCTAAAAGATAAACCCGGGAATCGTTTTTATTAAAATTAAAAGATAAATCCAGGCCCGATTCCCAATTGTTAATAGATTTTTGCTTACCTGAAGGCCCATCTACGCCAAAACCTTTAGGTAAAAATGCGATATACGCTATTTCGGGTTCTTCGTGAATAGCGAGCGGTTTACTAATATCAACTTTTTTTGAATAAACATTTACTACAGGGCTGTTTGCCGGTAATTCGTCTTCTAAAACTTCAAAATTTGAAGGATATTCCAGGGCAAAATTCCAGGTACTATCAACATATTTTTGAACTTCATGACTGATTTTTTTAGTATCCTGTTCCTTTTGGTCGTTAGAAGTTTCAGCACTCCCAGGATTATTTTTGCAACCAAAAGCTACAAGAACCAGCAAAATAGCGAGTAACGAAATTTTCATACTATTCGGTTTTTAAATTAGTTAGCAGTTTTAATTTATAAATTCAACCTTTTAGCACTTTCACTATATTGGGTTTACAATAGTTAGAACCTTTAATAACTTTACCTTTTTCATTATAAAGTGGGTTTCCATCTTCACCAAGTTTACTCATATTACTAAGCTGAATTTCATTAAAAACAGCTTCAATTTTATGTTCAAGGCCGTGCTCAATAATGGTTCCACATAAAACGTACAGCATATCGCCAAGAGCATCGGCAACTTCAATCAAATCACCCTTACTTGCAGCTTCAAGATATTCTTCGTTCTCTTCCTTCATTAATTCATAGCGTAAACGATTCTTTGTAGCTCCCAAGGAAGCCTGCGGATTTTCTGCAATTCCCAGCCTAAAAGTTTTATGAAATTTCTTTACCGCAGCAAGTGTCTTTTTCATCTGTTTATAATTTAAAATCGATTAGAGGTTAAGCCTAAAACCTTAACTTTGCATAAAATTAAATAAAATGTTTAGCACCGGCCAACTCGTTTTCGCGGGTTTATTTGTGTTTGTTTTTATAATAATAATTGCATTTAGTTATAAAAAAGACACCGTATTACATAGAAAGCAATATAAAGGAAGTTTATGGGTGCTGATAGCATTTCTTGCTTTTATAGGACTTCTATTTATTTTGAAGGGCTTCTTAAATCCGTAGTTTACTTCTTATAAAGTGAATTACTAATTATGTTAAATTAAGTATCTTCGCTTATAAACCCACCAATATGAAAATTTTAAAATATCTATTCTTCCTACTGCTTATTGTAATAATTGCAGGTTCTATTTATATCGCTACAAAAGATGGTGATTACCAGGTTGAAGAAACCAGGGTAATTACAGCACCGGTAGAAATGGTTTTCCAGGAAGTAAATGAATTTCAAAATTGGGAGAATTGGGAACCCTGGTCGGCTGAAGCAGATGATATGATTATTGAGTATGGCGCAAAAACCAGCGGCGATAGCGCTTCTTATTCCTGGAAAAGTGATAACGCGGGCGATGGGGAAATTAAGACTATTTCAGCAAAACCTTATTCAGAAATTGAACAGGAAATAATTTTTAAAACTCCATTTGGCGAATCTACCAGTGATGTTTACTGGGAATTTAACGAGATAGAAAATGGCACTGAAGTTACCTGGGGAATGAAAGGCAAACAAAGTTTTATGGAGAAACTGGCCTTTACTTTCCAGGAGAAATCTATTACCGAAATGATGCGGCCAAAATTCCAGACCGGGCTAAATAATATGGAAAGTGTGGTGTTGAATAAGATGGATAAATATACTATTAATGTAGACGGAGTTATTCAGCACGGGGGCGGTTATTATATGTATACCACCACTGCCAGCAAAATTAGCCAGGTAGATGAAAAAATGGCTTCTATGTTTTCTGAAGTTTCTACTTATATGGATGAAAACGGAATAGAAAAAAGCGGCAATCCGTTTGTTCTTTATAACGAATGGAATGAAAATTCTGGAAACGTAATTTTTTCCGCTGGAATTTTCACTCCCAGCGAAGTAATTACTCCGGCTGCAAGCGAAATTTTAACCGGATTTTTACCAAACCAGAAAGTTTTAAAAACTACCCTAAAAGGAGATTATAAGAATTTAAAGGAAGCCTGGGATACTGCATATAATTATATTGAAGCAAACGATCTTGAAATAGCAGAAGACACAAAGAATTTTGAAGTGCATTTAACATCGCCAGAGAACGTGGCAAACCCTGCTAAATGGATTACACACTTATATATTCCGGTTAAATAAACAAGTATGCTTAAACAACTATTACTGATTTTCTTAGGTGGCGGACTTGGCAGTGCCTTGCGCTACCTCATCAGTAAGAGTTTAAATTTTGAAACTGCATTTATTCCTTTTGGCACTTTTACGGTAAATATCCTGGGAAGTTTACTTTTGGGATTAATCCTGGGAATCGCTGCTAAATCTGATTTTTTCTCGTCTAATATTGTTTTATTTCTTGCCGTGGGTTTTTGTGGCGGCTTTACTACCTTTTCGAGTTTCGCTTTTGAGAATCAGGCACTTTTACGTTCCGGAGATTATCTAAATTTCTTCTTTTACACTTTTGGAAGCATAATTCTGGGAATTTTGGCTGTCTTTTTAGGTCTTTTTCTCTCAAAATTGACCTAGACCCTGGTCAAAAAATTAGAAACAAATCAAAACACATATGTAATTTAAATGAACCCCTAATTTATTAGGGGTTGTTTTTATTTATTTCACATTAATTTAGCATATACCCCTATTTTTTAATGGGTGTTATGATTTTTTATACATTTACATCATCAAAATCAAGTTTTTATGAAAAAAATAGAAGCCATTATTAGAAAATCTACGTTTGATGAAGTTAAGAAAGCACTTCATGAAACCGAAGTCAATTTTTTTAGCTATTGGGATGTTACCGGAGTAGGTAATGAAAAACAAGGTCACGTTTATCGGGGAGTATCTTACAGCACTAGCGATATTCAGAGACGAAAAATTTCTCTGGTAGTATCAGATGAAAATGTTCATAGTACTGTAGAAACAATTCTAAAAGCTGCGCATACAGGCTCTGTAGGAGATGGGAAAATATTTGTATCTCCCGTAGAAGAAGCCTATCGCATAAGAACAAAAGAGAAAGGCACCGATTCCCTTTCTTAAACTAATCAACTCATTATAAAAATAACTTTTATGGAATTACTTACTACTAATAATGTTTGGATGATGGTGTGTACCGCGCTGGTATTTTTTATGCACCTGGGCTTTTCACTACTTGAAGTTGGACTTACAAGGCAAAAAAATGCCATTAATATCCTATTTAAAAATGTATTTATAATTTGTGCCGGGCTACTTACTTATGCCATTATTGGTTTTAACCTTATGTACCCAGGGTCTTTTATCGCCGGGTTTATTCCAGATTATTTCTTCGACCTTTTTGGGTTAAGCGCGCCGGTGGCAGATGGTGCTTTAGACTTAGCCTATAACGAAGGTTATACCTACTGGACAGATTTTCTCTTCCAGGGAATGTTTGCTGCAACTGCGGCTACAATAGTTTCTGGTGCAGTTGCAGAACGAATTAAACTGGGAAGTTTTATGCTGTTTTCTGTGATCTATATTACTATTGTTTATCCAATTGTTGGTTCCTGGAAATGGGGCGGCGGTTTCTTAGACGGACTCGGTTTTTATGATTTTGCCGGTTCTACCTTGGTGCATTCTGTAGGAGGATGGGCAGCTTTAATAGCTATTTATTTACTGGGTGCCCGCTTAGGGAAATTTGGTAAAGACGGGCAATCTCACGCCATCCCTGGCCATAATATTCCTTTAGCTACTGCGGGAGTATTTATTCTTTGGTTAGGTTGGTTTGGCTTTAATGGCGGTTCTGTACTTTCAGCTGATCCTTCTTTGACTTCTATTACCCTTGTAACAACCTGCCTGGCTGCGGCAGCCGGTGGTATTTCTGCCTTCGTGGTTTCTACAATTGCTTATAAGAACTACGATCTCACCATGTTCCTAAATGGAATTTTGGGCGGGCTTGTTGGTATTACTGCAGGAGCAGACCTTATGTCACCATTAGACGCTGTACTTATTGGCCTGGTAGCTGGTGGAGTTATTGTCTTAGGTGTAGCACTGGTTGAAAAACTTAAATTAGATGATCCTGTTGGTGCCGTGGCTGTTCATCTTGCCTGTGGTATTTGGGGAACTCTGGCGGTAGGAATCTTTGGAAGTATGGCTGGTCTAAATCAATTACTTATACAGCTGGCGGGCGTAGGAATAATTGGTGCTTTCTGCTGCATTACAGCTTTCGGGATTCTTTCAATTATTAAAGCCACAATGGGTTTAAGGATGGAAGAAAAAGAAGAAACTGAAGGCCTGGATGCTCACGAGCATGGGATGGATGCTTATGCCGAATTTGGGACAGTACAGGAAAGATAATTTTTTTTAAAAAAAAGGAGCGCTTGGCGGAGCGCTCCCTATAAAGTAAACCTCTCATAAAGCTTTGCTCAACACATTTCAACTTATTAAACAAGACTATTAATTATGAAAAAATTTACTATTACAAATATCCAAAAAATATTCCTTTTAGGCGTATTCTTCGGACTAGGTTCTAGCCTTCAGGCTCAGGAAACTGAAACAACTGAAGTTGAAAGCTTTATGTCAAATTTCAGTATAAGCGGTTCTGTAGACAGCTATTTTAGAACCAATTTTAATGGATTAAATAAGTACGAATATAATGATGCGGGGGAACCAATTGCAGGTCCACAGGCACCCGCTTCTTCTTTTGCCAACGATCCCGGCTTTGCGATTGGGATGGCCAATGTTATTTTAGGCTATGAAGGGGAGAAAGTTGGGTTTGTAGCCGATTTGGTTTTTGGACCTCGTGGAGAAGATGCGGTGTTTGCTTCTGCTGCACCCAGTAATATCGTAAACCAATTATATGTTTACTGGAACGTTTCAAACGCAGTTACTTTAACTATGGGAAATTTCAATACATTCCTGGGTTATGAGGTAATCTCTCCGGCGGCCAACTTCAATTATTCTACTTCGTATATGTTTTCTTACGGACCATTTTCTCACACCGGGATAAGAGCTGATTTCACCATTGATGATAACTGGAGCGCAATGCTGGCTGTAATGAATCCAACAGATTGGACTGAATTTAATCCTTACGGAAAATATTCTTTCGGCGGCCAACTTGGCTATTCAACCGGAGAAGGCAGTGCTTTTTTGAACCTAATTTACGGGGAACAAATGCCACTCTCAGATGAAGCCACTTTTCAAATAGATTTAACTACAGGATGGGATTTTAGCGATGCCTTTTATTTGGGACTAAACACCACTTATAATTCTACTGATGGAGAAGGGTTTTATGGAGCAGCTGTTTATCCACAAATCCAGACTTCAGAAAATTTTGCTATTGGTTTAAGAGCAGAATATTTTAAAGAATTAGAAGACGGTGGGCCGGTTTATGGTGCAGATGCCGAAGCCTTAGACTTCACCCTTACCGGAAGTTATACTCTTGGAAGCCTTACCCTTAAACCTGAATTGCGTTTAGATAAAGTATCTAACACAGCATCACCGGTGTTTTTAAATTCAGATTTGGAAGGAACCGATAATCTTTCATCTTTTGTGCTAGCTGCGATTTATGCTTTTTAAAACAAATATTTGATTTTTTGACACCTGTTGAAATAGTTCTTTCCGAATAATTATCAGGTAGGGAATTAACAACAAATAAATTACAATTATTAGCATAGAAAGGATTATGCAGTAAAAGATCAACAAATTGGAATCACCCTCCGGTATCCTTAAGTCTGAATACCGTCCGCCGGAGTTGGTGGTTTCGTAATTATTAAACTCTACGTTTCAACACTCGTGAGCATCAGCAGTTTTTTCCTGAATTAACCTTCAGCTTTATAATATTTTGCTTCTCCCAGGTATTCCCTGATTTTGTCGTTATAAGCTTCACTTAATTTAAGGTCTAAAATACCCTCAATCTCATATAAAGCTTCCATATCGTCAAACCCGGTTTTTAGTAAATCTTCAAGATATAAAAGGGCGGTTTCGTGATCACCATCGTGACCAGCGATTTTGATGATGTTTAAATAAGCCTCGGGATCTTCCTTATCAAATATAGTTCTAAGCACACTAACAAACACTTTAGAGCGCGGTGTGGCCTGGGAATTCACATACCCATCGTAATAATTTTTGCTAAGATTATCTAGAAAACCTTGCAGCCTGCTAGCCATTTTTTGTTTGGGACCGCTAAACTTTTCTTCGTTTTCCTTTAAATCTTCTATCTGGGCAGCCCACCAGCCCACATTTTCGAAGTTTGAAGTCACCACATCGGTTTCCATATAATAAATATATTCTTCCTGCTTGGCTTCTTCAGATGCTGCTACATTTCGGTAATCCCGCCTCTGCTCTTTAAAAGCTTTATTTCTTCTTATATTTCTTATTTGATCACGCAAATCTGCGCCTATATCAAAATCTTCATACTTATCTTCTATTTGCTTCAGTTTTTCGAAAGCCTGGTAATAATTTCTGGTACGCCTTAAAACTTCGGCATATTCTACTTCAGCATCAAAAAGTGATTTTACTAAAATTAAATCTTTAGTCCTTTTACCTTCTTTCATCGCATTTAGGGTAAAGCCGGCTACAGCATTCCTAATTAGATCTACATCTGGCCACTCTACATCTTTTTCACAGGTATAATAATTTATTTCAGTGGGAAAGTTTTTACTGTCCAGGTAATTTTCAATTTCCTCTAAAACGAACATAGAATTATTACTATCGCAAGCCACAGCACTAAACATAAACTTATTATTGGTATTTAAATATTCGGTATTTATCCAGGCATTTTCTACCGCCAATACTCCTGAAACGTTGTTGTAAAGAAAAGGCAGTGCTGTAGCCAATTGCCCGCCGGCTGAAAGACCCGCCACGTAAACCTGTTTGCGATCTATAGACAGCATCCCATCTACCTGGTTAATAAAGGGAGCTACTTTATCCAGGTTATTTTTTAAAGAATCTTGTTTTAAATTTAAATTAGAAGAGGCAATTATATAAGACTGTTCTTCGGCTACTGTCCTAAAAAGCTGGGTAGTTGCTCTTCCCCTGCCTTCATGATCAAAAACAAAGATTACCGGCCATTGTTCCTTTTGATTAAAATTTTGCGGCAGATAAATGGCAAAACTACTCGCCGTGGTATCGGCAGTTGGTATAGAATCTACAATTTTACCAAGAGGAAGTTCTATTTCTTGCGCATTGCCAAATTGAAAAATAAAAGTAAAAAGCAATATTAAAATTGGTATCCTTTTCATCATAATCTTAAATAATTAATATAAATATAAGCATAGATATCAAAGATCGTGCATAAAAAAGCCTTCATCATAGATGAAGGCTAAATAATTATATAGGTGAGATAGATTCTATTTTTTTATTCGTTGTAATCTCATTTGGTCTTTTCTAAAAAACAAACGTGCAACTAAAGAGACTACTAATAAGTCTGCAAAGATTAAAAACAACACCCTCACTACTTCAATACCGGCAAAATTTAATCCGGAAAATCCTATCGCACCCGTTAATGCCGCTACGATTAGATATAATGTACTATACTTTCTCATAATGTAATTTCTTTTTTGTAAAAATAGCTATAGTATAGTCGTCATGGTATTAACAAAATTACAATTTGCTATACTTTAACTAAAACAAAAATTGAATTAAGAATTTCGTTAAAAACAGGTGAAAAAGTAAAAGGATTTAACGAATTTCTGCATTTTAATTATTAAAAATTAGCGAGTCTAAAATTTGAAGAAAGGAAAGTATTAAAAAACATTAAGATCATTTCATTTTACTCTTATTTATAGCTGCAAAATCTACTACCTGGGAAAGCACAATATGGGTTTTGGTTTCACCATAAGTAATAAGTTTATCTATAAATTCTTCCAAATGAACCTGATCCCGAAGAACAACTTCCATAATTATATTTTCATTACCAGTAATGCGATAACAATTATTAACTTCTTTAAATTCTTTTACTTTTTCCAAAAATGGTTTTAATCTTCCCATAAAGGCCCTAAGCGTAATAATTGCTTTTAATTGATAGCCTGCCCTATGATAGGAAATTTGGGTTTTATAGCCTTTTATAATCCCGGCATCTTCCATTTTCTTTACCCGCTCAGCTACTGCCGGGGAGCTTAAACCTACTTCCCTACCAATTTCGGCAAAAGAATATCTGGCATTTTCCTGCAATCGTGTTAAGATTGCCCAGTTAAGTTCATCTACATGCATATTAAAGTTTTTAAATATAAATACCTTAATTTTAAAGGTAAAACCTATAATTGAAATTAAAACACAAAGATAGACTATTTAATTTCTCATTAATTTTATGCTGAAATTAAATAAAAATGGCTCAGGCTTTTCCTAATAATACATATCACATGCCGGTTTACCGGAAAGCGCTGGAAATCTTTAAACTTTCCAGGGCAATGGCGGTGCATTTTACCCAGGACAAGCACGTTGTGGAAATGGGATTTTCAGCCTGCCCTAAAGACCGTTATGCAGGAGACCTTGTATCTGAATCGCTTCAACTTGCTCCCGGTATAGCTTCAGTGGCAACAGCAAAAAGTTCTGGTTCTCGTTTAGAACGAATTAGAAATATTAGGAAAGCAAGTAAAAGTTTACAATTGCTTTGTAAAAATCTAGAATTTTCAGGAGCTAAAGAACATGAATTTCTAAATTTACTTAAGAAAGAAATTCATATTTTCGATAAGATGATTGCCGACTGGATTCAACAAATTAGAAAGGTGTAACCTTCAAATTTAGAAGAAAGCGATTTTAATTCCTTCAATAAGCATATTGGTTCCTATAATTGCTATTATTAGTCCCATTATTTTTTCAATCACAATAATCTTATTTTGTCCAATAAACCGCACCAGGTAATCACTGGAAATAAATGCCAGGTGGTTTAAAACCATAATTAATCCGAACATTGCTACAATAATCGCCATATCTACATAACTAGCGGTGGTAGTATAGTTCATGGCGGTTACAATAGTTCCCGGCCCGGCAAGAATTGGAATTGCCAGTGGAGAAATTGAGATTCCTTCGTTAAAATCAATTTCGGTTTGGTTATCAATACTAGATTGCTGCGCCCTAATCATTTCAAAACCTACAAAAAACACAAGGATTCCCCCGGTAATTTTAAAGGCAGGAATTGTGAGACCAAAAAGTTGAAAAATGTATTTTCCCAACAGAATAAATCCTGTAACAATTACGAATGCCGTGAAAGTCGCTTTTTTAGAAATAAAACGCTTTCTTTTTCCATCGGCCTGTTTGGTAAGGCTAAGAAATATAGGAATATTCCCCACGGGATTATTAATCGCGAAGAATGCGGTAAACGCACCTATGGCATATAACCAGATATTTTCCATAGATTTAAATTTTTGGCACTTACGAAGTTACAGGTTAAATTTTAGAAGCTGCAAAACTAATCTGAATTTTAGCGCTGCCCAATAAAAAAGATGAAAATTTTAAAGCACCTTCAAACCTTGCAATTAAAATATTCCGTTTTTAGAAAATTGAAGAAATAACCGGGGCGGTTCATGGAATGATATTACTGAAACCCTGAGATAAAATTATTCTTAAATTAAAAATCCCAATGAGGCTTTCGCCCATTGGGATGATTTATCAATAACTCTGTAATATTAAAGCCGTGATCGCCAGGCTCATCACTTCATTTTTTTTCTAATAAACTGCTTTAACAACATTCCGGTTTTAAAGATCCCGATATCGCTGCGCTTATCGGGATAAGCGATTCGCACGCATTCTCAAAGCTTTTCGCTTTGAGAATGCGGCTCTCTGCTTACATATTTCTTCTATATTGCCCGCCAACCTCAAACATCGCCTGGGTTATTTGGCCCAAAGAACAAACTTTGGTGGCTTCCATTAATTCTTTAAAAATATTCTCATTTTTAATAGAGGCCTCTTTAATTTTCTCTAAAGCTGCCTCAGCTGAATCTTCTTTTGCTTTATGAAGCGTACGCAAAGTTTTAAGCTGATGTTGCTTTTCCTCTTCCGTAGCTCTAATCACTTCACCCGGAGTTACCGTTGGCGAACCGGTAGAACTTAAAAACGTATTTACACCAATAATTGGATAATCGCCATTATGCTTTAAAGTTTCATAATGCAAGCTTTCCTCCTGGATTTTTCCACGTTGGTACATAGTTTCCATAGCGCCAAGAACTCCGCCTCTTTCGGTAATTCTATCAAATTCGGTTAAAACGGCTTCCTCTACAAGATCGGTTAATTCTTCTATAATGAAAGAGCCCTGAATTGGATTCTCGTTTTTCGCAAGTCCCAGCTCTTTATTGATAATTAACTGAATAGCCATTGCTCTTCTTACCGAAGCTTCGGTTGGCGTGGTGATCGCTTCATCATACGCGTTGGTATGCAATGAATTACAGTTGTCATAAATCGCGTAAAGTGCCTGAAGCGTAGTTCTAATATCGTTAAAATCTATTTCCTGCGCGTGTAGTGATCTACCTGAGGTTTGAATATGGTATTTCAACATTTGCGCCCTTGGGTTTGCACCGTATTTATGCTTCAGGGCCTTAGACCAAATTTTACGCGCCACTCTACCTATTACCGCATATTCCGGATCTATTCCATTAGAAAAGAAGAACGAAAGGTTGGGGCCAAATTTATTAATATCCATTCCCCTACTTAAATAATATTCCACGTAAGTGAAACCATTGGCCAGGGTAAATGCTAACTGTGTAATTGGATTTGCACCGGCTTCAGCAATATGATATCCGGAAATTGAAACCGAATAAAAATTCCTTACTTTTTCTTTAATAAAATGTTCCTGAACATCACCCATTAAACGTAAAGCGAATTCCGTAGAAAAGATACAGGTGTTTTGCGCCTGGTCTTCTTTTAAAATATCAGCCTGCACGGTTCCGCGAACCACACTGATAGTTTTTTCTTTAATTTCTTCATAAACCTCTGCCGGGAGAACCTGGTCTCCGGTAAGTCCTAAAAGCATTAAGCCGAGTCCGTTGTTTCCTTCGGGCAATTCCCCTCGATAAATAGGACGGTCTAAATCACGATCGTCATAAAGTTCTTTATATTTCGCCTCAACTTTATCCTCAAGCCCGTTTTCTTTAATGTATTTCTCACATTGCTGATCTATGGCCGCATTCATAAAGAAACCAAGCAACATAGGCGCAGGGCCATTTATCGTCATACTTACTGATGTCATGGCATCTGCCAGATCAAAGCCGGAATAGAGCTTTTTAGCATCATCCAAACAGCAAATAGAAACCCCGGAATTTCCAATTTTTCCATAAATATCGGGACGTTCATCTGGATCATTTCCGTAAAGCGTTACCGAATCAAAAGCGGTAGAAAGCCTTTTTGCGGGTAAGCCCATACTTACATAATGAAATCGGCGGTTGGTACGCTCCGGTCCACCTTCCCCGGCAAACATTCTTGTAGGATCTTCGCCCTGTCTCTTAAACGGATAAAGACCTGCGGTATATGGAAATTCTCCCGGAACATTTTCCTGAAGGCACCATTTTAATATATCGCCCCAGGCTTTATATTTTGGAAGCGAAACTTTTGGGATTTGGGTATGTGAAAGTGACTCGGTATGTGTATCTATTTTTATCTCTTTATCACGAACTTTAAAGGAATAAACAGGTTCTACATATTTATTTACCTTTTCCTGCCAGCTCTGGATCACTTCCCAGTTATAGGGATCGAGATCCATTTTTACACGATCAAATTCTGCAAAAAGAAGTTTTAGAAAATCCTTTTGGGAATCTTCAGCAAACTCATTTATTTCTTCCTGGTTAATTCCCTGTTTTTCTATATATTTAGATTGATTATTTGTCATTTCCAAACCAGAAACCAACTCGATAGTTTTAAAAACTCCGTAAAGCTTTTGCGCTACCTCAGCCTGGTTTGCGGCTTTCTCGTCGTAGCTTCTGTTATTTTCTGCAATTTCTGAAAGATAACGAGTTCTTTTTGGTGGAATTACGAAGATCTTCTCACTCATTTCTGCTGAAATCTCAAAGGTAGAATTTAGATCGGCTTTGGTTTTTTCAGCAATCTTATCCATAATTTGACGATATAGGGTGTTCATCCCCGGATCGTTAAACTGAGAGGCAATAGTTCCAAAAACCGGAAGTTTTTCAGCGTCTTCATGCCATAATTGGTGATTTCGCTGATATTGCTTTTTCACATCACGCAAAGCATCCTGTGCCCCACGTTTATCGAATTTATTGATCGCAACTAAATCAGCAAAATCAAGCATATCAATTTTCTCCAACTGCGTTGCTGCACCAAATTCTGGCGTCATCACATATAGAGCAACGTCGGAATGATCCATAATTTCGGTATCACTTTGGCCAATTCCTGATGTTTCCAGGATAATCAAATCAAATTCAGCAGCTTTTAGAACTTCAACGGCTTCAGCCACGTGTTTTGAAAGCGCCAGGTTAGATTGGCGGGTAGCTAGGGAACGCATATAAACGTGTTTATTGTTTATGGCATTCATCCTAATTCTATCTCCCAGCAAAGCGCCGCCGGTCTTCCTTTTAGAAGGATCTACTGAGATAATCCCGATATTTTTCTTTGGAAAATCACCTAAAAATCGGCGTACTAATTCGTCTACCAAACTAGATTTTCCGGAACCACCGGTTCCGGTAATTCCAAGAACAGGAATTTCGCTTTTATCTGTGTCTTCTCTTAAAGGTTCAAAATGCTTCAGAAAAGAATCGTGTTTATTTTCAGCAAGGGAAATTAGCCTTGAAATAGTATTTACATTCTTATTTTTTAAATCTTCAGCAACAGATTTTTCTTCAACCAAATCGCGAGTTTCAGTATCTACCCGCTTCACCATATCATTGATCATTCCCTGGAGTCCCAATTCACGACCATCATCTGGCGAGTAAATTCGGGTTATCCCGTAATCCATCAATTCCTTAATTTCTTCAGGAAGAATTACTCCGCCACCACCGCCAAAAATAGCGATATGACCGGCGTTTTTCTCCTTAAGCAAGTCGTGCATATATTTAAAATACTCGGTGTGACCTCCCTGATAGGAAGTCATTGCGATAGCCTGGGCATCTTCCTGGATAGCGCAATTCACCACCTCGTCTACACTACGGTCGTGACCAAGGTGAATTACCTCAACTCCCGTAGATTGGATGATTCGGCGCATAATGTTTATAGCCGCATCATGCCCATCAAAAAGCGAAGCTGCGGTAACGATTCTTATTTTATTTTTAGGCGTATATGGTTTTTGTTGTTCCATTTGTAATGATATCGTGTTTTTGGTACTGCAATTTACGAAAATTGTAATTCTCAAGAGCCTTCTGTGATATTAATATAATTCTAAAATCAGGCCTAATGAAACAGCCCAAAATGCTTAATTTTATCTTTTAAAATCCTGCTATGTCAAAAATTACGCTTCTTATACATTGCCCTGACACTTCAGGAATTATTGCTCACGTTACCTCCTTTTTTTATAAAAAGCAGGGCAATATTATTTATATAGATCAATATGTAGATGTAGAAAATACTGTTTTCTTTATGCGTCTGGAATGTGAGTTTAATGCGGAAACCAATATTAGCGCCACCAAAGAAGAATTTAAGGAAACTGTTGCTGAAAAATATAATATGTCCTGGGAAATGTATTCAGACAATACACTACCCAGAATGGCCGTTTTTGTTTCTAAATACGACCATTGCCTGTATGATATTTTAAGCAGATATAAATCAAACGAACTAAAAGTATTTATACCATTAATTATTAGCAATCATAAAGACCTTGAGCAGGTAGCCCAAAATTTTGGAATTCCGTTTCATCATATTCCTGCAACTGCCAAGACAAAAGAAAAAGCTGCTGAAATCCAGCTTGAATTGCTTCAAAAAGAAAAAGTAGATTTTATTGTCCTGGCCAGGTATATGCAGATAATACCAAAGTCTTTAATAGCAAGTTTTCCCAATCGAATCATTAATATTCACCACTCATTCCTGCCTGCATTTGCCGGAGCCAAACCATATCACCTGGCCTACAAACGAGGTGTAAAAATAATTGGAGCTACCAGTCATTACGTAACTGAAGAGCTAGACGCTGGCCCTATAATTGAACAGGATATTACACGCATTTCACATAGCCATTCAATTAAAGACCTTATTTTAAAAGGAAGAGACCTGGAAAAAATTGTCTTAGCCAAAGGAGTAAAATATCATATTGAAAGAAAAACCCTGGTTTTCAATAACAAAACTATAGTTTTTATTTAACAGCTGTTTTCTCGGCCAATCGGTTTCTTTGCAAAAATGGTACATTTGCAAAAAAGCATTCTATGAAAAAGATTACTCTCATTTTAAGCATATTTATTTTCTCCTCCTGTGCTGAATTACAAACTATAGCCGAAAATTACCCGCAAGCAGGCGTTAGCAATACCGAAATAGCTTCAGGTTTGCGCCAGGCTTTAGACATGGGAATTGAAAAGCAAGTCACAAAACTTACGGAGGAAAATGGGTTTTACAACAATAAACTGGTAAGAATTACTTTGCCGGCAGAACTGCAAAAGGTAGACAAAACCCTTCGTGATATTGGGCTGGACGCTTTAGCAGATCAAGGCTTAAAAGTATTAAACAGGGCTGCTGAAGAAGCAGTTAAAGAAGCCACTCCAATTTTTGTAAATGCCGTTAAAGAAATCACGTTTAATGATGCGCGAAATATACTATTAGGCCAGGATAACGCCGCTACAATGTATCTTACCGGTAAAACCGAAGAGCCACTTTACAGCAAATTTAATCCTGTTGTAACCAATTCCCTGGAGAAAGTAGGTGCTACTGAAGTATGGACCAATATTATAAACCGATATAACAGTTTACCGCTAACCAACAATGTTAATCCAGACCTGGCCGATTATGTAACCAATGAAGCTTTAAATGGTGTTTATACAATGATCGCGGTTGAAGAAAAAGAAATAAGAGAAAAGGTTTCTGCAAGGACTACAAATCTTTTACAACGAGTATTCGCACTGCAAGACAACCAGTATTAAAAGGGCATCTCTAATATTTTAACATTTAAAGCCTGAAAGAAAGATTTTTTACATGAACATTAACGCCGACTTAGCAATCCTTTGCGGTGTTGGCTCCTATCTTTGCATCAAAGACGAAAACAAAATTATGTTCAAAATCTTTGAAACAAAATCTACAGAAGAATGCCTGTGTGATAAGTATACTCACCTTATGCACAAAGCTTACAAGTTGGCGCTTACCGATAAAGAGGAAAGTGACCGGTTGAACGCTCGTGCAAAATCTATTCTAAGGGAACTTCGAAGAATGAATTATGATAAAATAGATTATTAACTTCTAAGCGTTTTAAAATAATCTATTGCTCCTACCAAACTTGACCCGTACCAGCTAAAATATTCCCCATCTACCAGTTGAATTTCAATATTTAATTCTGAAAAATATTCTTTATGTTTTTCCTTAAATGGATAAGGTTCTGAAGAAAGTAAAATTACATCGGGATTTTTAGCCTTTAATTCTTCAAGAGTTGTTTCTGGATACCTTGATTCCTTGAACACATTTTCAAACTTATTTAGTTTTAAAAGTTCATCTATAAAAGTGTCTTTCCCAGCAACCATTAAAGGTTTTTTCCAAATAAAATAAGCTACTTTTTTTACCGGTTTATCCAGAAGTTTTTCCTGAAGAACAGCAATCTTGTCTCTAATGGAATTCACCATTGTTTTCACTAAAGCTTCTTTCTGAAAAATATCCCCATATTGATGCATTAATTCAAAAGCATCTTCAATTTTCACAATATCTGAAACGTGTACGGGAGCAATTTCTTCCAGCTCCGCCACCATTTTTTGAGTATTCTCCTCTTTATTGCAAAGAATAATATCAGGATCTAGTGCTTTTATTTTTTCTAGTTTAACCTGCTTTGTGCCACCTACAACGGTTTTGGTTTTCCGAAGATATTGGGGATGAACGCAGAATTTTGTGATGCCTACCAGGTTTTCCTCCAAACCTAAGTCTACCAGAAGTTCGGTTTGACTGGGAACTAAGGAAATAATTCGTTTTAGAACGTTGGGAAGGGAAATCTTTCTTTGTAATTGATCTATCACTTCCATGTTAGAATTTTAAAGTTTCCTCAACTCTTCTGCCATTTGTTGCTGAAGCACTTCAGCTTTGGCTCCAGCTATTTCAGCGAAATTTGAAGATTCTGAAGCATAAATAATCTTTCGGGAAGAATTTACTAAAAGACCAACATTTTTAGTCATTCCGTATTTACAAACGTCTTCCAGTTTTCCGCCCTGGGCACCAACACCAGGTACTAACAAGAAATTTTCAGGAATAATCTCCCTTATTTCTTTCAGAAATTCAGCTTTAGTCGCTCCCACAACGTACATCAAATTCTCAGAATTTTTCCAGGTTTTAGAGGTTTTAAGTACTTTTTTATAAAGTTCTTCGCCATCAATTTGCTGAGTTTGAAAATCGAAAGCACCTTCATTAGAAGTTAAAGCCAGTAAAATTGCCTGGCGATTGTCAAACTCCAAAAATGGCTCTACTGAATCTTTTCCCATATAGGGCGCTACCGTTACCGAATCGAAACCGAGATCCTGGAGAAAAGTTTTAGCATACATTCTGGAAGTATTACCAATATCGCCACGTTTGGCATCAGCAATGGTATATATTTCGGGATATTCGTGGTGAAGGTAATTTATTGTCTTTTCTAAAGCCTGCCAGCCTTCAACTCCATTAGCTTCATAAAAAGCGATATTAGGCTTATAAGCCACGCAAAATTTATGAGTTGCGTCTATTATAGCTTTATTGAATTCAAAAATAGGATCGTCTTCAGACAATAAATAGGTGGGAATCCTATCTATATCCACATCAAGTCCCACACATAAAAACGATTGCTTTTTAAAGATCTGTTCAGTTAATTCTTGTGGGGACATAGGTTAGTTTTTTGTAATTAATAAGATTCAAAATAAAAAGAAAATTCCGCTTTCGCGGAAAGTAATTCTTAAAATAAAACTCGAGGCTATTGAAAACATAGAAAAATCGTCATACTGAATTCATTTCAGAATCTAATTAGTTAATATCTCAAACAAGTTAGAAGCTGAAACAAGTTCAGCTTGACGATAAGAGGCACCTCCGAAATTGTTAAAATATATCTGAATTTTCTTTAAGCTTCTCTGTATTTTCTACAAATCGCAATTCGTCCAGTATTTTCTGGATATCCCCATTTATGATGTTTGAAAGATCATAAAGGGTAAGGTTTATACGGTGATCTGTAACCCTTCCCTGGGAATAGTTATAGGTTCTAATTTTCGCACTACGGTCACCACTGGAAACCATAGAGTTTCTTTTGGCGGCATCGGCTTCCTGCTTTTTAGCAAGTTCCATTTCATATAAACGGGAACGTAATACTCTAAAGGCTTTCTCTTTGTTCTTATGCTGCGATTTTTGATCCTGGCACTGTGCCACCAATCCTGTAGGCTCGTGAGTTAATCGCACGGCAGAATAAGTAGTGTTCACCGATTGCCCACCGGGACCGGAAGAACAGAAATAATCTATTCTCACTTCTTTTGGATCTATTTCTACATCAAATTCTTCAGCTTCAGGAAGTACCATTACGGTAGCTGCAGAAGTATGCACACGACCCTGTGTTTCGGTTTGTGGCACACGTTGTACACGGTGTACACCGGCTTCAAACTTCATTGTACCATAAACATCTTCACCAGAAACTTCAAAAATCATCTCTTTAAATCCGCCACTGGTACCTTCGCTATAATCTACAATATTATGCTTCCAGCCTTTGCTTTCCACATATTTGGTATACATTCTATAAAGATCTCCGGCAAAAATACTAGCCTCATCACCACCGGTACCGGCCCTAATTTCTATTACCACGTTCTTGGCATCGTCTGGATCTTTTGGAACCAGCATCATCCTAATCTTTTCTTCCAGCTTTGGCACTTCCTTTTCGGCTTCTTCCAATTGCATTTTGGCCATTTCGGTCATTTCCGCATCGCTGCCATCGGCAATAATTTCTTTGGCTTCTTCAATATTATTGGTGAGTTCCAAATATCTTTCGCGCTCATCCATTAAAGCCCTAAGATCTTTATATTCTTTATTTAATTCTATGTATCGCTTTTGATCTGAAATCACATCGGGCTGAATAATAAGATCATTCACCTCATCAAAACGCTGCTTTACTATATTAAGCTTCTCAATCATATAATCATACTGATTTTAGGAAAACAAATTTACGATAAATTGGGCGAATTATAAGATTGAAAAAAGAATTGTAAATTGAAACGATCTTACAACTTTTATGATAAGCAAAACCAGGGCAATATTTTATTTTTACCGACAATTTATTTTGGGGTCTATTTTATTGAATTTCTTTTTCCTGTTTTTCGGGAATCCTGTAGTCTTAATTGTAATGTTCAAGATTTTCCTCTCTTTTTTAGTCTATTATTTATATAAAACTACTTACAAACACCAGCTTTACTTTTACCAAAACCTTTCCCTTAGCAGTATAAAGCTATTTATATTCAGCTTACTTATAGATTTTATTTTCATCTTAATCTCTGCCGGAATTTATTCTCTGATAATATGATCTTCGAAATTGATAATGTGGAACTTTATTTTGCCGAAAAGCAAATTCTTAACGGAGTTTACTTAAAGGCTGAAATAGGAAAAGTTACTGGAATTCTTGGCGCAAATGGCTGCGGCAAGAGTAGTTTGCTCAATATTTTCTTCGGAAGGCTTCAGCCCAGGCACAAACTTATTAGAATTGACAAGAAACCTTACCTGAAACCACTTTTTAAATACGGAATGGTAAGCTATTTACCGCAACAAAATTTTATTCCGCCAAAAATGAAAATTGAAACCTGCTTTCAACTTTTTAAAGTAGATCTAAAGGAATTTTTAAAGATTTTCCCTGAATTTAAGGCCACAAAAAACAATAAAATGCGAGAGCTTTCAGGTGGACAACAACGTGTAGTAGAAATTTATATTTGCCTAAATAGCAGAGCTAAACTTATTCTTCTAGACGAACCATTTTCGCATCTTTCGCCATTGTATGTAGAGAAAATTAAACATTTACTTCAAAAATTAAAGAAAGAAAAAGCCATAATTATTACCGACCATATGTATCGGCATATTTTGGATTCCAGCGATGAGATTTATCTTCTAAAAAATGGCAGTACACAGCTTATTAAAGAGGAAAAAGCTTTGGAAGATTATCAATATTTAAGAGTTGGTACGTTTTAGATTTATAGCCTAAAAAAACAGAAAATTTTAATTTAAGCTTTCTTCAACTTAAAGATTATACTTCAGCATCCACCCCCTCAATGTAGTTGAATTCTAAAGGTTTCATCCAGAAAAGAATAATTAAACCAAGGCTAAAAATATGAAGAAATCTATCGGGGTAATAAAATACGGGCATATCTAAATAGAAGGCAATAAAGAAATTCACATCAGAGAGGGCCAGGAAAAGTGCAGCCAGCAAAAAATAAGAACTTTTTTTGTTGCTGTACCTATTATTATAAGTAATTGCTGTTCCAACCAACATCATCGTTAGAATGGTAAAGCCCAAATAGGCCGGATCAAAATAATCGTATAAGTGAACTTCTGGGACCATATCTAAGAGTTCAAACAATAGATAAATATTAATACCTACCACTGCCAAACCCAGAAACAATTCAAAAAACCTAAATTTTATAGCCCTAATTTTAGGAAAAACAATTAAAATCAACGCAAAGAAAATCGAAGATCTGGAAATAAAAGTTATAAAATTAAAGATTTGATTTTCGTAAAAAAGGAGCGCTATATCGCAAATCCAAAAGGAAAATAATACGCAATGAATTTTAGATTTAAAAGCCTGGAAAGACAAACTCCATAAAATAAAATACGAAGATGTTGCGACCCTTACCCACCTGCTGGCTTCTTCAGTAAAAAAATAGAGACTAAGTAAATTGAGTATAACCCAAACAACGGTTGAGGCAAAAACAAATTTGGAGTTATATATATTCAATTTATTCGCCAATAGGGTATATTTTTAGAGGTAAGTAAAGAAACCTTAAAAACTTAGCTTGAAATTCTATGCAATCTATACTTTTCAAAAAATCACTACTATCAATAAACTAGAAGAAGGTTTTAATACTCAAATTTTCCAAACTCACTGTTAATAGTAAGTTTCTTTTTATCTGCAGCTTCCACCCTACCAACAATTTGGGCATCTACATTAAAAGATTTAGAAATAGCGATAATCTCTTCGGCAATTTCAGGATTTACATAAAGCTCCATACGGTGGCCCATATTAAAAACCTGGTACATTTCTTTCCAGTCGGTTTTGCTTTCTTGCTGAATGAGTTTGAAAAGTGGTGGCACCTCAAACATATTGTCTTTAACAATATGCAAATTATCTATAAAGTGAAGAATTTTGGTTTGGGCACCTCCACTGCAATGCACCATCCCATTAATTTCTTTATTGCTGAATTTAGAAAGTATCTTCTTAATAATTGGTGCGTAAGTTCGGGTGGGAGAAAGCACTAATTTCCCAGCGTCTAAAGGTGAATTTTCAACCTTATCGGTTAAAGATTTAGTCCCGGAATAGATCAAATCTTCAGGAATATCGTTATCAAAACTTTCAGGATATTTTTCGACTAAAACCTTAGAAAAAACGTCGTGGCGTGCAGAGGTAAGTCCGTTACTTCCCATTCCACCGTTATATTCCTTTTCGTAAGAAGCCTGGCCGGAAGAAGATAGACCAACAATTACATTTCCAGGTTTAATATTGGCATTATCGATTACGTCAGACTTTTTCATCCTGGCGGTAACGGTAGAATCTACAATAATAGTTCTCACCAAATCGCCAACATCGGCAGTTTCGCCACCGGTTGAATGAATTTCAACGCCGAAGTCTTTTAATTCGGTAATCAATTCTTCGGTTCCATTAATTATCGCTGAAATTACCTCACCCGGAATTTTATTTTTATTTCGGCCAATTGTGGAAGACAGCATAATATTATCTACAGCTCCCACACAAAGCAGATCGTCTATATTCATAATTAGTGCATCTTGCGCAATGCCTTTCCAAACCGAAAGATCTCCGGTTTCTTTCCAATACATATAGGCCAGGGAAGATTTTGTTCCTGCACCATCGGCGTGCATAATTAAGCAATGATCTGCATCTCCGGTAAGATAATCGGGCACAATCTTGCAAAATGCTTTTGGAAATAATCCTTTATCTACATTTTTAATTGCATTGTGCACATCTTCTTTACCTGCTGAAACGCCGCGCTGAGCATATCTTTTACTAACTTCCTGACTCATAATTATATTGTTGAAGCCCCAAAGATAAACAGATTAGCTTAGTCGCTGAAAGATTATAAAATAAAAAAAGCGATAGCAAAAAATCCGCTACCGCTTTCCCCCGAAAAGAAAAATCTTTATTCCCAGTCAGGCATCTTTGCATTAGAATATAATTCCTGCCTACTGGATGCCCCCCCGTTTTCAATAAGGGTTTGTTCTATAAACATTTCTGAAATCCCATCGTTAGAAGTATTTACATAAGTAACTTCAGCTTCACTTGGTGAAAATCTTGGATCTAAATCGTTTGTTCCTTCAGGTTTATCATCACTAATATCAGTACTTTGGTTGGTGTTGAAGTTATAAATAAACATCCTGGAATTAAGTTGACGATAGTCGGCACTCTCATAACCTGAGACATCCCGGGTATACAAAAGTCTTTGGTTGTCTACCGATAAATTTAAACCACCCAGGGCACCATCGAGTCCAGAAATTACAGATTTCATAAAATTACCAGACATATCTATGGTATAAATTTCAGCATTATAACCGGTGGCATTATTTACTAACAATGCAATTCGAGTATTATCATTACTAACATCAACCTCTGTTATAAACTTGCCGTTACGTTCTTCATAAATTAGGCTTGTTCCGCCGCCGGTTACATTTACCTTGTATAATTTTTCGAAATTTGGATAAACTAAACTAGCTCCATCGTTAGCCCATGAAAAATCTACTTTCTCGAGGTTAAAGCCGTTTACAGGAATATTGGAAGTGATTTGCGTTTGAGCCGATCCATCTAAATTCATAGTAAAAAGATGGGTTTGATTGCCTACCGTTCTAAGGAAAGCAATTTTATTGGTACGATGATTTTTACGTGGCCTAAAACTATTTTGACTGGCAGAAGTTAGCTGATATTCATTTCCGTTTAAATCTCGAGCAAATATTACGTTATTGTTATTCATCTCCCGCACATACATAAACCTTGTTTTAGGAAATTCTAACGTATTAAAAGAATATACTTCACTTAAAACGGGATCGTTAAGGCTATCTGAAACCTTTACCTGCCAAAAATATTTATACCCATAATTTAATCCTTCTACTGTTTGTACGGTATCACGAAGCTCTGTAAACCGAATTACTTCGTTATTACGATCGTTTCTAATTTCAAGTTCGTAAGTAAGGGTATCGTTATCTGCATCCCGGGATTCCCAGGTAAAATCTACAGTGGTAGGTATTCCTTCTGCATTGTCCTGAGGTGTCAACAAAGTTGGTGCATCGGGTTTTCTATTATTAGCATTTGCAGGTTGCATTTCAAAAATAACATTTACTTCAGCATTTGCTAAAACTTCAGCACCTTCAAATTGGGTTAACAATCCTTCTTTCCTGGCCTGCACAGAATATTCATCTACCGGAACGTTTTCAATTATAAATTCCCCGTTCTCATCGGTAAAAACTGTAGAAGTTGCCGGTGTGGTTGAAATGCGTACATTTTCTATTGGTTCAAAATCACCCTCGGTCACTACGGTTCCGGTTATGCTTCCGCTTTGTAAAGCATCAATCGTGTCTTCACTACACCCCACTGAAATGAAAATAAATAACAGCGGAAAAATATATTTTAGATTTTTCATTATTGATTGTTTAAGTTGTTATTTCTTTCACGTTTAGTTTTACCAAGGTGAAAATTAAGACCAATATTAAAGTTGAAATAATGGTCGTTTCTCTTACCGTGAACAAACCGGTCCAGTTCGTCGTTAAACATAAGGTTATGCTCTGCAAAACCTCTTATGCCCAACTTATCGGTAATCATATACTCGAGCCCCAGGCCATATTGAAGTTTAAAATGCGTTGAAGTCATTCCATCTGGCACCTCATCGCTATCCAAACCAAAAACAACGCCGCCTCCGGCAGATAAATAAGGTCCAAAGGTGTCGTTAGGCAAAACATTATATTGTCCATTCACATCAAGGCCTACAAACTTTTCTGAAAATGCGCCCTGGTTTTTAAGCTCAAATGCATTGGCTGCCAGATTCACAGATAGGGAAGGGAAAATATTATTGGTATAATCTAATCTTAACATTTCACCTGCCTCAGCGTTGGAGAAATCCCCGCTCATTAAAGAAGTCCCTACATTAACTCCAATAGAACTGCCGGTTTTATCTATAAACTTGCGGTTATATAACCTGTCCATCCCAGCATCTTCTTTTTCGGTATTATAGAGAGCAATTAACTCGTTTGCTAAAGGTTGCTGATCTTCTCTGGGAGTCCATAAATTATCCTGAATTCCCTCCAAAACCAGGGCTTCTACTCCTTTTTCTATAGCTTCGGTAACCGCTAATTGTACAGGCTCGTTTCGGGTAAAACCGGTTTCAGCTTCCATTAAACGCTGAAAACTCACATATTTAAATAAACTGGCATCTAAAGCCTGGGAAAGTATAGTTTTAGAAATGTAAACATTCTTTAAAATTCTTCCGCTAGAAGTAGAAACAGCTCTCAAATAAATAGTAACCCTGTCCTGTCTATACTGGGTAGAACCACCAACCCCAAAATACCTGGCCCCTAAACCACCGGTAATAATATTGGTATCGTAAGATACTATACCTCCTTCCAAAATAATTCCGGCGTAAAGCAAAGGTGGAAGTTGCGGTTCATTGGTATTAGAATTAGCCCTGTATTCCTGGCGGGTAGAACGAATTATATTTCTTTCGTTTAAAAGGTTTCCTACATTTTCTCTTTCTATGGTAGTAAACCATTTAGAGTCTTCAAGTGCTTTAATAAGAATTGAAGTAGCTCCCTGGGTTACGGCTGTACTAAAGGTACTCCCCATTTCTGAGGGTTTATACTGGCCGGTTAAATCTCTAAAATTATAGACTCCTACTACCACTGGTTCTTCGGGAAGAGGGAGATTTTTAAGGGCGGTTGTAGCATTTGTACTCTCCCCTATTCTAGCATCCTGATAGTCTACAGGTTGGTTAAAATAAGATCCGCAAGAACAAAACAGCACCACTACCCCCACTAAAATGGAGTATTGCAAAAATTTCATAAATAGGAGGTTTATTGTGGAACTATTATTTGAGTTTGCTCGCCGGTATTGGTATCAAGAATATTGATTACCAAACCTTCGTTAGAGGGAAAAATATCTATTGCCAAACTGCCAAAAGTATATTTACCTTCCTGTAAACCTGCTTCGCCAAATTCTTCAGTAAATAACTGCCGGCCTACCTGGCCCAGTAACTGTGAATTTAAACTTTGGGTAAATTGTTCCATTTCAGAAAGTTCCTTGCGTGCAGCATCAGGATCTTCAAAAGAATTTTGTGATTGCGCACTGCTTAAAAGCCACTGGTAGTTAAATGTATCACCACCAAATGCGGGATTTTTAGGTGTATAGACCAATTCTTGAGCAGATATTGGGAGACACCAAAAAAATAATAGAATTAAAACTAATCTTTTCATAATCGGGGGGATTAAAAAATTAATATTGTGAAATCTTTTCGCTTCGGTTTTTTAGGTATTCCATATACCTATTCACCTGCTGTAAGGCCGTAACAGCCTGTTCTTTTAAATAGTCTAATTTTGGTCTGGCAAAAAATTCATAAATCACCTTATCATCTACCTTTACCATTATTTTTGTTGTTCGGCCAAAACTTATCATTTCTTCTATTTCTATCATTTTATTACCTTCTACAGGATTTAGACTGTATTGCTGGTAAAAAAAGTCGTAGAAATCTTTTCCGGGTTTCGTTTTTGTTCTTTGAATAACCATACTGGTTAATTCAATTCCTTCGTTTCTTTTTTCATAAGAGAGTTGGTTTTCTTCTTTTTCCTCTGTTTTCTCTTCAAATACAATTCTACTGGTACCCATAACCTCATCATCTTCGTTATAAATTATTAAAAGAATAATGCTGCGTTGTTGTGGGTTAATTGAAACTGTAGTTGAAGAAAGTTCCCGGGTTTCAAAAGGCTCTAAAGTGAACCGGCCCGTTTGAGAATTTTTGGAAGAATTATTATCTCCAGATGAAGTAATTACCGATAACTCGTAGTGCAAACTATAAGTAGCCTCGGTTAAATTTTTAGAAATTCCCGTAATCTCCAGGAGATTATCCTTATTATCATTGGTTTTAATAGAAGCTTCTACTTCTGAATTAAAATTTTGAGCTTCAGCAGAAACTGAAATTAAAAATATTAGAACCAGTAAATTCAATGGTCCCGATATTATTTTTCTCAATGAAATCATTTAAAATTTCTTACAATTAAAGAGCGTGAATCACCATTCATATGAAATTTCAGATTATTTCCAATAGAATTAGAACCATATTGTTCAAAATGATGGTTTTTCCCTTGCTGATTAAGCTCTAAACTTATTTCTTCTCCAGGACTGTTCACAAAATTGAAAGCCTTATGCCTGTCTCCATTTTGTACAATTGAAGATGAAAAGGTTGTGGCAGTAACATTAGAATAAATATTATTAAAATTTCCATTTTGAATGTAAACAGATTTATTCTCCTGGGCTCTTACCGAAGTATATACCTGGTTTCTATCTCCAATTTGATTTATGAAGACTTCATTATTTACCTGTTTATTCTCCTTTTGCACACTTGCCAAAAGATTTACTACAACCTGATTTTGAATTCGATTATGAGTTAAATTATCCTGGGCAGTTAACTGGAAATTAAAACAAAGCAGTAATAAAAAAGTGCTAAAACCAATACTTCTCATAAGATGAATTTTAAAATAAAAATAACCCGGATGCCTAAAATACATCCGGGTTATTTTCTATTTATTAATTAATTTGCTGATGGAACTAGGTTACCCTGGTTAACCATTGAAGTGTTATGGTTTCCACTCTGGTTCACTAAGCTCATATGCATGCTACCACCTTGAGTAACAGTGCTGGCGTTATGATTTCCAGATTGCATAGACCAGGACATATGGCGATCTCCTTTTTGTTCTACATCACTAGTGTTGTGATCTCCAGTTTGGGTTACGTAAGAATTACTTCCCCATCCGTTTTGGTAAACATCACTCTCATTGTGGTTTCCAGATTGAAAGGTATAAGATTCATGACTTGCACCAGTTTGAAAATCATCAGCAGAGTTATTATCCCCAGACTGCGTTTGAACAGAAACATGGTTGCTGTTTAATTGCTCGATACTAGCATCGTTGCCGTTTCCAGATTGTATTTGTATAGCCATACCATTTACAGTTCCGCTTCCTGCACCATTTGTATATGGAGAATCTTGAGAAATTACAGCTTCGTTGTGGCTACCACTTTGATATTGTATAGATAAATTCGCCGCTGGTCCTTGTAGACCATCATCATTCTGACCTGAAATAGCAGAGTTATGACTTCCGGTTTGAATAACAAAAGCTTCATTATACTCAGCTTTTTGATCTACATCAGCAGAGTTATGATCTCCAGATTGAGAAACAAAAGACAGGTTAGATAATCCTTGTTGATCTACATCAGATTGGTTATGATTACCAGATTGACCAACAAGACTTGAATTACTTTGAGCAAATGCAACTGCCCCAAACATTAGCGCGCTAGCGCAAAAAATCACTTTTTTCATAATAAAAAATTAAGGTTAAAAAAATATTTAAATTAAAAACTTACAATTTCACTTTGGGGCAAAACGAGTCTTCTTCATAACTATAATAAAACTATACTATAGAAATAGAATTAATGTTGGGGGCATAATGTGTAGGGAGTTAGAATTTGACGCAACCTTGGGGGGAAGGTTTAGGGGGGTGTTAAATTCTGATGCTAATATAGGATGGATTTTAGGACGAAAATATACTTTTCGATGAAGAGCTACATTTTTTGACAAGATGTGAAATGAATCTTAAAGGAATAATTATACGGGAAAACCCGTATGCACTTATTTGAATTAGTAGGAATTTTCTTATCCTCTTTATATTTTATATAATTCATTGAAAAGCAGATTCTAAATCTTTAGTTTTCAGTAGATTTATAAAAATTACAGTTATAAAAATTTTAAAAATTTAATAGGAAGAAATAAAATTATAGCCGCGCTCTAAAATCTTTAAAAAAATTGAATTAATCGATATGGTGTGAAATTTCCTATAAAATTTATCCAAATAATAAGCTCATTTCAAAAGAAGACTAAAACACACATAAAGCACTGATTTATAATAATTTATAATTATTTTACAAGTCCCCGATAAAAATTGAAGAAATTCTGCGCTAAAAAGCAGTTTAATACACGCTAAAATAAAAATTGTAGGAAATAACTTATAATTCTTAATAATAATAAAGGTAGTTTCCGGTACGGGAAAGCTCCAAAAATGCGGAAATCCTCTTAAAAACAGAAAAAGTCTTCTGTAATAGAATTAAAATAATGAAAATAGTACTCAAATTAGGTAATTAAAATTTTTAAAATTAGTTCTGAAACAAAAAAACCACGTGTTTGCACACGTGGTTTTTATAATTATATATTTAAAATTACCTGGTAAAAAGTAACTCTCTGTACTTAGTTAACGGCCATAGCTCATCATCTACCAGAAGTTCCAATTTATCACAGTGGTATCTTATTTCATCAAAATAAGGCTTTACATCATCACAATAAGCGAAGGCTCGTTTTTCAGAATCTTCTATCTTATTAGCTACTTTCCTGGCCTCTATCATAGCTTTAACTCCGCTGTTGATCTTAGCGATATGTTCAGAGATCTCTTCAATGAGTTCCAGTTGCTCGTTAGAATGCTTCTTGAAGTCTTCGTTATAAATATGCTTCAGGCCTTCTACGTTCTCTATAAGGATGTTCTGGTAACGGACTGCAGTTGGGATAACATGATTTCTGGCAATATCTCCCAGGATTCTACCTTCAATCTGGATTCGCATCGCGTAATCTTCAAGTTCAATTTCGTGACGCGCTTCAAGTTCCACTTTGTTCATCACCTTCATTTCTTCATAAAGAGCGATTGTTTTCTCAGAAATTTGAGCTTTTAAGGCTTGTGGAGTAGTTCTATTATTACTTAAGCCACGTTTTTTAGCTTCCTTCTCCCAGGCTTCACCATAACCATCTCCTTCAAAACGAATGTTCTTAGATTGCTTGATGTATTCTCTAAGTACATTAAAGATAGCATCATCCTTCTTCATTTTCTTGCCTTTAATCAACTCATCAACTTCAGATTTAAAGTCGTTTAGTTGTTTGGCCATAATGGTATTAATAACCGTCATTGGGTTAGCGCAGTTTGCGGTAGAACCAACAGCTCTAAATTCAAATTTATTACCGGTAAAGGCAAAAGATGATGTACGGTTACGATCGGTATTATCCAGTAAAATTTCCGGAATCTTACCTACAACATTAAGTTTTAGCTCGGTTTTTTCCTGCGGAGATAGTTTTCCGTCGGTTACCTTTTCTAATTCATCCAACACTTCGGTTAACTGAGAACCAATAAATGCTGAAATAATTGCGGGCGGTGCTTCGTTTGCTCCCAACCTATGATCGTTAGATGCACTTGCAATAGCTGCTCTTAATAATTCTTCGTTATCATGTACTGCTTTAATAATATTGATAAAGAAAGTTAAGAATTGAAGGTTCTTCATTGGTGTAGAACCCGGTGCTAATAAGTTTGTCCCGGTATCTGTTGCTAAAGACCAGTTGTTGTGTTTACCACTACCGTTAATACCGGCAAATGGTTTTTCGTGAAGAATTACCTTAAAGTGGTGTTTCTCGGCAATTTTGCTCATAATATCCATAATTAATGAATTATGGTCTACGGCAAGGTTACCTTCTTCAAAAATAGGTGCAAGCTCAAACTGGTTTGGTGCAACCTCGTTATGACGCGTTTTTACCGGAATACCAAGTTTCATACACTCAATTTCCAGGTCTCGCATATAGGCCAATACCCTGGATGGGATTGAACCAAAATAGTGATCGTCTAATTGTTGTCCCTTTGCAGGAGAATGTCCCAACAAAGTACGCCCTGCCAAAGAAAGGTCCGGACGCGTGGCCGCCAAAGCAGAGTCAATAAGGAAGTATTCCTGCTCCCAGCCCAAAGTAGCGGTTACTTTTGTAACATTTTTATCAAAATATTTAGCTACAGATGTTGCTGCCTGGTCTACAGCTTGTAATGCTCTTAAAAGAGGTGTTTTATAATCTAAAGCTTCACCTGTGTAAGAAACAAAGATTGTTGGAATACAAAGCGTTGTTCCCCAAAGAAAAGCAGGAGAAGTAGGATCCCATGCAGTATAACCACGGGCTTCAAAAGTATTTCTAATTCCTCCACTTGGGAAACTTGAAGCATCTGGCTCTTGTTGAACCAAAGCACCTCCACCAAATTTTTCTATTGCAGAACCATCGGCCTGGGTTTCAAAAAAGGCATCGTGTTTTTCAGCCGTTGCGCCGGTTAATGGTTGAAACCAGTGTGTATAATGGGTAGCTCCTTTTGAAATGGCCCATTCTTTCATCCCAGTAGAAATGTGGTCTGACACTCTACGGTCAATTTTCTTACCGGTTTTTATAGCTTCCATCACATTTTCGTAAGCTTCCTTGGTAAGGTATTGCTTCATGGAGGCTTCGTTGAACACATTTGTTCCAAAAAGCTCAGACCTTCTGGCCGGCTCTTTAATCTTAACCGGCTTGCGGTTAAAGGTTTCTTTTAAAGCTTCAAATCGTAAAGTTGACATATTGGTGTGTTTGATAAATTTTAAATTTCAGCTACCAAATGTATGTATTTTTACAGACACCCCGTTAAAAATCAAGCCTCTGATTTAAATTTTTATGTATTTATTAATACACCCCCTTAAAATTAACCCAAAAATGCAAGACCCGTAAAAATTACATAGCTTACGAATAAAATCACACCTTTATACCTGTTGAAAAGAAAGCGTTTTGGTAAAAAAGCTAGCGGTGCAATGGCAAAAGCAATCCCAATCATCCAGAAAATGTCGTTGGTAAGTATTTGATCTGACTGAATATAAATAGGTTGAATCATTGCGGTGATCCCCAAAACCGAAGCAATATTAAAAATATTAGAGCCTATAAGATTCCCCAGCGAAAGTGCTTTTTCCTTTTTTAAGGCTGCAATAACCGATGCTGCCAGTTCTGGTACACTTGTCCCAATTGCAATCATAGTCACAGAGATTACCCTTTCACTTACTCCTAACATTGTTGCCAGGTCTACAGCTCCATCTACCAGTAATTCTGAACCTCCCCAAAGTGCCACGCCTCCTATTAGTAACCAGATAATCATTTTGAAATTTGAAGTCTCTTTAAGTGAGTCGTCTATTCCCTCAACTGCAATTTCAGTTTTTCTACGAGATCTTCTTATTAATAAAATTAGAAAAACGATAAGACCTATAAATAATAAGAGACCTTCCAGTCGCGAAATATATTCACCGGTATATAAGAAATAATAAAGTACAATAGAGAAAAGCATCATTGCCGGCCAGTTAAACCGGTAAAACTCCCTGTCTACAGAAATTGAGGTGATTATGGCCGTAATACCCAGTACCAAACCTAAATTGGCAATGTTAGAACCTATCACATTTCCCAGGGAAATATCTGAAAAACCACTTAGTGCAGCCTGTAAACTTACCAGAAGCTCGGGAGCCGATGTAGCAAACGATACCACCGTTAAACCAATTACCATTTTGGAAATATTGAACTTAAAAGATAGCGCTACAGAAGCTCTAACTAAAAATTCTCCACCTACAACCAACAAAACAAGCCCAATAAGAATAAAAACAATACTCATCTATTTTTTTTTTGCGAAGATAAAATAATCCTGTGAGCTAAACTTAAAAGCATCATAAATCAAAAAGAAACTATTTAATTAGTAATCAAACTATTTTTTTAGTTATATTTGAAATAACCAAACAAAATCAAAATGAAAAGATTAACTAATAAAGAGGAAGAAGTGATGCGTATTCTCTGGCAATTGGAGAAAGCATTTGTTAAAGAAATTATTCCGCACATACAGGATAAAAAATATCATTACAATACAGTCTCAACTATTGTGAGACATTTAGAAGACAAAGGCTTTGTTGGCCATACAGCGTATGGAAATACACATCAATACTATCCCGTAATTTCTAAAGAAGAATACAGGAAACATATTATGAGTCTGACCTCAAAACGTTTTTTTGATAATTCTTATAAAAGTATGGTTTCCTTTTTTGCTAAAGAAGAAAAGATTAGCGCAAGGGAACTTCGGGAAATTCTTGAAATTATAGAAAAGGAGAACAAAGAATAACTTATGGAAGCATTCTTAACCTATCTTCTTAAAAGCGCCGGATTGCTAAGTATTTTTTACCTGGCCTATATTATTTTACTAAGAAAAGAAACCAGTTTCCAGATAAATCGTAGGTTTCTGATGGGTGGAATTTTAACTTCAGCAGTTCTACCGGCAATTTATTTTACCCGGAAAGTGATGGTGGAAGCTAATAACTTTTTTTTCCACGAGTTTCCTGCAAGCACAAATATTACTTCAGAAAATATAGCATCCAATTTTGGCGCCTGGGAAGTCCTGGGTCTTGCTTATTTAAGTGTTGCCCTGTCTTTCCTAACAAAAATTTTTGTGCAGCTTTTCAACATTTGGCAACTTATTAAAAAAAGCCAAATTCATAAAATAGATGGTTTTAATTTTCTTACAACCAATACTACGGTAAGTCCGTTTTCATTCTTTAAATTCATTGTTTATAATCCTGCGGCGCATTCAGAAAAAGACTTGCAAATGATTTTGCAACACGAAAAGATACACGCGGCGCAATGGCATTCTATAGATATATTAATAGCAAATCTTACTACCGCCCTACTTTGGTTTAACCCGTTAAGCTGGTTGTATAAAAAAAGCGTTGAACAAAACCTGGAATATATAGCCGACAGGGAGACGGTGGCTATTTCGGGAGCAAAAAAATCCTATCAGCAGGCTTTGGTGAAAGTTTCAATTTCAAATTTACAACCTGCACTTACCAATCATTTTTACCAGTCATTTATCAAAAAACGAATTCTTATGTTGAATAAAAAATCATCTCAAAATACCGGGCTATGGAAACTAAGCCTTGTTTTTCCATTTGTCCTGGCTTTTATGCTCGCTTTTAATGTAAAGACCGAAGCCCGTGTGACTACTTCAGAAGACAAAAAAATTCTGAATATCAACACTGAAGATCAAAAGCTATTAGAAGCTCATTTTTCAGAAAACACTTCAAAAGAAGACCTAAAAAAATACCGGGATGCATTCGCTGAAAAAAATGTAAAACTTGAGTGGAAAAACATTCAGTATTCAGATAATAAACTAAAGAATATACATATAACCTATACTTTAGAAACTGGAGACAGCAGGGAATTTCAGTCAGAAACTGATGACGCAGGGAATTTGTTAGCGTTTAAAATTGGTACCCGTTTTCACGAAAACGGAAAAATAGCTTTTATTTCAATTAATAGTAAAAAAGTGAGCGAACCCGCTAATTCTCAATTAGTGGAACAGGAGGTTCCGCCAATAAAGCATAAAAAACTTCCTGAAAATATAGTTTATAAAATTGATGGGGAAATAGTTTCTATGGAAGATGTAGAGAGATTAAAACCCGAGGAAATAGCCGAATTGCAAGTGCTTAAAGGTGAAAAAGCCATTGATGAAGTTGGAAAAAAAGGTGAAAATGGAGTAATACTTATCACTACAAAAACTCCTGAAAATTCTCAAGAAATCCCCGGCGATCCCCTTTATATATTAAACGGTGAAAAAAGTAAGAAAGAAATTATTGAGTTAATAGATAAAGGCCTAATTAAAAGTGTAAATGTTCTTAAAGGCGAAAGCGCAACTTCTCTTTATGGAAAAGACGCCAAAGATGGAGCGGTGATTCTTACTACCAGGGTTTTGGATAAATCTAAAAAGAAAACTGAAAAAAAGGTGATAAAAACCCAAGCTCATTCAGTCGGATTTCAAACATTCAAAAAGAAAACAGATTACGAAATAATAACCGGCAAAAGTTTAAGTTTTTCTAATTCCAAAGATATAAACGCTTTTCATAAATATGAAGAAGATAAAAAATCAGATAACTCAACAGGCTATACTGTTAAGGCCAATATTTTCACGAATGGGCATAAGCAAGCTTCGCCTCTAGTTATAATTGATGGAAAAAAGGAAAGTGCAGAGTTTATGGAAGAAAAACTACAACCCGAAGATGTTGAAAAAATTAATGTTCTTAAAGGTACAGTTGCTTTAGAAAAATATGGAGAAGATGCCGAAGTCGGGGTTATTGAAATTACTACTAAAAAAGATAAAAAATAATTTTCTTTTCATTTAAATTTGAATTTAAAGGCAGGCTAATTCCCTGTCTTTTTCTTTTGCCTCATTTTCAATATCTTTGAAGTAAACCGCTTTGAGGCAAATTCAGGAAGAATTGAATATGTGAATACAGAGGCTAGCCTCAGCGCATTCAAATCTCGATTATCGAGTAAACCAACCAAAAATGAAAAAGAAATTTTTTAAAGCACTTTCTAAACTTAACAAGAAGGTTCTGCCCAGCTACACTAAAAAAGAACTGGATCTAAGAAAAGCCAGTAAAGTACAAATGGCCATTATTGGCTGGAAATCCTGGGTTACCAGGAATTCTTTGGACTAAAAAAAGCCCTTAAGACAATTCTTAAGAGCTTCCTGTATATATTCAAGTTTCCCCTACTTACTCATTTCTTTAGCTTTCTCTTCCAATTTTTTTACATCAGTAGGATACGGATTTTCCTTTAAGGTTTTTGCCAAATGCACCAGGTTGTGAGCCATAAGCAACATCATATTATTGGTGAATTCGTGTTTATTCCCTTCGGCTTCAATATAACTTGGCCCGGGCCCGGCTTCACCCACATAATAGCAAAATCCGTTTACGGGAACAGTAAATCCGTGTTCAGAGAGGTCAAAAACCATACTGGAAATTGCTTTTTTAGCACCGTCTTCATTCCCATCTACCATAACTCCGGCTACCTTATTATAAGTTGGAAATTGCCCGTTTTCTTCACTTCCCTCTTCCATTATTCCATCAAAACGTTCGGCAACCATTTTAGCAACGGCACCACGATCTCCACGCCAAATAGGAGTAGCAAGAATTAAAATATCGGCAGCTTTTACCTTCTTTAAAATCTTAGGCCATTCATCTCCATTTTCTTCATCTGAGGTAACTCCAAATTTTACATCATGGTCTACTACGCGAACAATTTCGGTAGAAACATCAAGGTCTTTAAAAACCTTTTCAGCTTCTTCAATAAAGGCTTCGGTATTAGATGTTTTGGGAGATTTTTTAAGTGTACAATTTAAAAATAAAGCTTTCAGTTTCATAATTTAGATTTTATGGTTTACTATGCAACTTATTAAAAAGGGAGACTTAAAGCAGTTAAGGCTTGGTTAAACCTACCTTAGTGTTTTGTTAGAAGCCTTATATTTATGATAAAGTATTAATTATGATGAAAAAATACCTTTTACTTAGTATTCTTTGTTTTTCGGTAATTAGCCTTAATTCTCAATCCTGGAAAACTCTTCCTGCAATTGGAGAAGCACAGGAACGCCATGAGAATGCTTTTGTACAGGCAGGAAAGCGGTTTATTTTAATTGGGGGTCGCGGTAATAAACCAATTGATATCTACGAAACCGAAAACCAAAAATGGAAAAAAGGAGCACAACCTCCCCTGGAAATTCACCATACACAGGCCGTGAGCCTGGACGGACTTGTATATATTTTAGGCGCATTTACCGGTGGCTGGCCCAATGAAGATCCTATTCCCAATATTTATATTTATGACCCCTTAGAAAATTTATGGGTAAAAGGACCCGAAATTCCTGAAGACCGTAGACGTGGTGCTGCCGGCGTTGCAATAAAAGATAAAAAAATATACCTGATAAACGGAATTACCAATGGGCATACTTCCGGTTGGGTAAATTGGTTTGACGAATATGATGTTTATAAAAATAAATGGAAAATACTTCCAAATTCGCCTAATGAACGGGATCACTTCCAAGCAATAATCACCGGGGATATACTCTTTGTTGCCGGCGGAAGAAAATCTGGAAGTGTTGAAGGAAACGGATTTGCCGGTACAGTGAAAGCCACAGATATCTACGATTTTAATGCGGGAAAATGGAAAAGCATTTCTGAAATTCCTACGCCAAGAGGCGGCACGGCAGTTGGAATTTTAGATAATAAGCCTGTAATTTTGGGAGGTGAAAGTGATGCCCAGGAAAAAGCGCACAATGAAGCTGAAATCTTTAATTTTGCTGAAGGAAAATGGGATAGTCTGCCTCCATTAAAACAAGGCCGGCACGGCACCCAGGCAATTACCATTAATAAGCAAATTATTATTGGTGCCGGAAGCGGAAATCGAGGTGGCGGCCCAGAGTTAAATTCGTTTGAAGTTTTTGCCAAAGACAATTCCCTTAATTTTAGTACCGATGCTATTCTGGCAGGGGAATTAAAAGCATCACAGGACAATCTTGATTTTTCAAAACAAGAAATAAAAAGTCTTAGAATTTCTCATAAAGGAGGTAACCAGGCTATTATAATTACCGAAATAAACATTAGCGATAATTTTAGTATTGTTAATAACAAAAGTCTTCCATTCATTTTAGCCCCACGTTCAGAATTTGAATTAAAAATAAAAGGAAATCAAAAGCCCGGAGAACTGTTTATTAAAAGAACGGGTAAAAAAGAAGGTCTTAAAGTAACCTTGAATAAGAAAAACGAGAAGTAACCCCTTAACCTCATTATAAAATGGAATAAATTTGCATCCCAATTAATATAATACCGGGAAACCTAATCTAAAATAAAGCAAGAACAAGCGTTAAAATTTGATTAAACCCTAATGAAAAATTCTTTTGAAAATTATTTTTGCATATTATGGAAAATCACTTTTTAAACTGCATAGTATTACTTAATGAGCAAAACTAAACCAGGTACTCCGGTAAAAAGACTTTGGAATTTACTAAAATTAGATAAACGCGATGTAAGTCATATTTTATTTTATGCGCTTTTCGCGGGTTTATTAAATTTGGCAGTTCCCCTGGGTATACAGGCTATTGTGAATTTAATTCAGGGAGGAAAAGTTAGTACCAGCTGGGTGATTTTAGTGATTTTAGTTACGCTCGCAGTAGGTTTGGTTGGTGTTTTTGAGTTACTGCAACTTAGACTGGCAGAAAATATTCAACAAAAAATATTTACACGTTCCAGTTTTGAATTTTCCTACCGTTTTCCCAAAATTAAAAGTGAAGCTTTACAAAATATCTATCCGCCAGAACTGGCAAACCGGTTTTTTGATACCCTAAAAGTTCAAAAAGGAGTAAGCAAAATTTTATTAGATCTCCCGGCGGCCACAGTCCAGGTTGTTTTTGGAGTTATACTACTCTCCCTTTATCACCCATTTTTTATTTTATATGGACTATTACTGGTATTATTAATTTATATAGTCTTTAAATTTACCGCTGCCAAAGGTTTAAAAACCAGCTTAGACGAGTCTAAAAACAAATACCAGGTAGCTCACTGGATTCAGGAAGTTGCCCGAAACTTAAACAGTTTTAAAATTTCTGGCCGAAGCAAGTTGGCGCTGGATAAAAACGATAAGCTTACCGAAAAATACCTGAGGGAACGGGAAGAGCATTTTGGCGTTCTTAAAATTCAGTACATTAAACTTATTATTTTTAAGGTTTTGGTAGCCGGTGGTCTCCTGGCTATTGGAGGAATGTTGGTTCTAAACCAGCAAATGAATATTGGTCAATTTGTAGCCGCCGAGATCATTATTCTCTTAATAATCTCTTCCGTAGAGAAAATGATACGAGGCCTTGAAGATATTTACGACACCCTTACCTCGCTGGAGAAACTGGGACAGGTAGTAGATAAACCCTTAGAACCTTCAGAAAATCAAAATTCGGTAAACGCTCTTAATGGTATTAAACTGGAATTTAAAGATGTGGCATTTGAGCCGGAAGGTTATTCAGTTTTAAAGGGAATTAATTTTGTAGTGAACCCCGGAAAATCGCTTGTAATTACCGGGCCGGCAGGAAATGGAAGAACCAGTCTTTTAAAACTAATTTCAGGTATTTTTAGTCCTACAAAAGGTAAAATTTATGTAAACGATCTCGCCCGGCACACCCTTGTTTTAAATGAATATCGGCAATATCTAGGGACTTTATTACCCGATGAAATTCCGTTTGAAGGTAGTCTTTGGGAGAATATAACTTTTGGAGATGAATCTATTTCAGACCAGGATATAGATTGGGCTTTAGAACAGGCTGGCTTAAAAGATTTTGTAAAAGAGCAAAACAATGGTATTTATACTCAAATTCATCCTGAAGGTAGATATTTATCTTCCCTTATTTCACAAAGAATTATCCTGGCCAGGGCTATTGTAAATAAGCCTGCAATACTTATTTTAAAAGAACCTTTTACGAAATTTGAACCTCAGGAAAAGAAAAGGATATTAAAGTTTTTAACCGATCCGCAGCAAAAATGGAGCTTAATTGTAGCCAGTAATGATGATTTATGGAAAGAAATTTGTGATGAGCGCCTGGAATTAGAGGACGGTAAAATCGTTAAATCCCTGTAGATATGCTGAATATTTCTGAAGAAAAATTAAACGAGCGTATAGATATTTCTGACTCTAGATCGGGGAAATTCGTTTTTAATAGAAAACACTACACTATATTTAATAAGGTGCTAATTGGCCTTTTTTTATTATTTGTAATTATTCTCTTTTTACCCTGGACACAAAATATAAGATCTAGCGGAAATGTTACCACGTTAAGCCCAGAACACCGCCCGCAAACCATACAATCTCCTATTCCGGGGAAAATTGAGCAATGGTATATTAACGAAGGGGATTTTGTAAATAGAGGAGATACTATTTTAAGAATTTCAGAGGTGAGTAGTGATTATTTTGATCCTTTATTAATCAATAGAACTTCCAGTCAAATAGACGCCAAAAGCCAATCGGCCGACTCCTATGACGAGAAGATAGAAGCACTTAGGCAACAATTAGAAGCGCAGCAACAGGAACGGGAGTTAAAGCGAAGTATGGCTACTAATAAACTGGCGCAGGCTGGCCTAAAGGTTCGTAGCGACAGTATTAAATTGGAAGCAGCAAAAACCGAGGTAGAAATTGCCAAAACGCAATTTGAACGTATGCAAACCCTGCAGGAAGAAGGTTTAAAATCTTTAACCGATTTGGAAGCGAGGCGTTTAAGATTGCAGGAAGCCCAGGCCCAGCTAATTGCACAGGAAAATCAACTTTTAGCCAGCCGTAATGAAGTAATAAATGCTGAAATTGAAATAAACCGAATTTCTGCTGAATACGCTGATAAAATTTCTAAAACCAGGCAGGAAATTTTTACTACTCAAAGCAACCAATTTGGTACTCGCGCTGAAGTTGATAAACTTCAGATTCAGCTTTCAAATTACCAACAGCGTAGCAATTTATATTATATTCTTGCACCCCAGGATGGTTACGTAAATAAAGCCATACGCGCCGGTTTAGGTGAAACTTTTTCTCAAGGAGAGCAATTAGTAGGTATAATGCCTTCCAATTATCAAATGGCGGTAGAAACTTATGTTAGGCCATTAGATTTACCACTTATGCATGTGGGAGAAGAGGTTCGTATTCAGTTTGATGGTTGGCCCTCAATAATTTTTAGCGGCTGGCCCAACCTTTCTTATGGTACTTATGGCGCCGAAGTGGTTGCGGTAGAAAATTATATTTCAAAAAATGGTAAATACCGTGTTCTCCTCGCACCTGATCCTGATGATAATCCCTGGCCGGAACAAATTGGGATTGGCAGTGGTGCGCAAACTATAGCCCTCTTAGAAAATGTTCCTATATGGTATGAATTATGGCGGAACTTAAACGGTTTCCCACCAAACTATTACGAACCGGGAACCGGTGACAATACTGAATCTCAAGCGGCAAAAAGTAATAATAAAAAGTAGCCAAATACATGCGCTTTGTACACTATTTTACTATCCTATTCTTTATTTGTTCTTCGGCAATTGCCCAAACAGACAGCCTGAGTTATACCGAATTTTTAGATATTGTAATAAGTGAACATCCTGTAGTTAGCCAGGCAGGATTGGTAAGGAATATAGGTGATGCCGAAGTACAGGCAGCAAGAGGCGCCTTTGACCCACGCTTTGAGGTAGATTATAAAGAAAAGGAATATAAAGGTACCGAATATTACGACCTTCTTGATGCCCAATTACAGGTGCCTATGTGGTACGGATTAAAATTAAAAGGCGGATTTCAACAAAGTCAGGGCGCTTATGTAAATCCGCAGAACAAAGTGCCAGAAGCCGGTTTATTTCAGGCAGGCGTAGTTTTATCGGTGGGAGAAGGACTTTGGATCAATTCTAGAATGGCGGGGTTACGCAAAGCCCAGGCCTATCGGGAACAAAGCCGGGCCGAGCAGCAATTAATGATAAATGATATTCTTCTGGATGCTTCGTTTGTATATTTTGAATGGTTAAGAGCACATCAGAAATTACAGATTTTTGAAGATTTTCTGGAAAATGCAAATGAACGCTATCGCGGAATTAGGTGCGGCGCTCAAATGGGTGAAGTTGCAGGGATAGACACCGTAGAAGCAAGCCTAAATATTCAAAAACGAAGACTCCACGCTAACCAGGCCATTGTAGAACTCAGAAAAAAACGGCTGGAACTTTCTACCTATTTATGGGACCAGGATCAACCGCTTATTTTACAGGAACAGGTAAGACCCGTAACTACCGAAGAAGTTTTCCGTACTTTAATTTCTGAAATTCCTGAAGCAAATTTAGATACCCACCCGCAATTAGAATTTTACAGGAGAAAAATTGAAGCGCACCAAATAGAAAAACGCTATCGCATTAATCAATTATTACCCAAAATAGATTTGGAGTATAATTTCCTTTCAGAAGAACCCGAAAACTTTGAAACTTTTAATGCCAGTGCTTACAAAGCGGGTGTAAAATTTTCTATGCCATTATTTTTAAGAAGGGAACGCGGCGATCTCAAGATAGCCGAATTTGAGCTGCAGGATGCCAAATTGGAGCTAAACCTTAAAGACAACCAGTTACAAGCCAAAATTAATGCCCTGGAACAACAGCTCCAGGCCTTTTTAGAGCAAATTGAAATGACAGAACAAATGGTGGTAGATTCTAATGCATTACTTCAGGCAGAAGTGCGTAAATTCAATTTTGGAGAAAGTTCAATCTTTTTAATAAATACCCGCGAAACCCGGTTTATAGAGGCCAGGCTGGAGCAATTAGATCTTCAGGTTAAATATTTAAAAACCCAGGCAGAGTACCTGCAGGCCCTGGGGAGAAATCCTGTGCAATAAATTTCACTGCACACGTAATTACTCGTTTAGGTTTATTCTATCCAAACATATTATTTGTAACTTTAAAATCAGATAATCAAAAAATTAAAATTATGAGCAGTAAAATTTTTAAATCCGTTGCCTTTTTAGGTATTTTTCTTTTTATGGTTTCTTGTGGAGAGAGTACTGATACCGTAGAATCTGGAACTTACGAGGGAACAATAGAAGAGGTTGAACCTTCTAAAGATGAGATTTACGTTAAAACAAACGATAACAAGACTTTAGAGTTGTATTTCAAGGAAACTACCGAGTTAACCCGAAATGGAAGCACGGTAGATTTTTCAGAATTGAAAGAAGGTCAAAAGGTTGAAGTAGAAGTAGAAAAAGTGGGAAAACGTTTAGATCCCATTTCTGTAAAAATTATGGAATAAAATGAATCAGTTACCTGATTTTTGGCGGACAGAGGTTTTTCATCCTCTGTCCGTTCATTTTCCTATCGCCATTTTATTAGTTGCTTTTTTGTTTAAGTTAATAGCACTGGGCTCGGCAAAAGAAGTCTGGAAACAAGGAGGAACTATACTACTTTTATTAGGGACAATAGGAGTTTGGATTGCAATTTATACCGGTAATCTAGCCGATGGTATTGTTTCACGAAAAATTTGTGATCCCACAGTTCTTAAACAACATCAAAACCTGGCGTATTTGACCGCCTGGCTTTTTACGGCTTCCCTCCTTCTTGATCTATTAAAATTTTCAAGAATTCGATTACTTACCCAAAAGAAGAATTTATTATCCATTCTTTGTATCGTTACATTATCAATAGGCTCCGGTTATCTTATGTATGTTGGGCATTTAGGCGCCACCTTAGTTTACCAACAGGGAGCAGGCGTTTATCAGCCATCAGGCGATTGCGCTGAATTTAATTAACAGACTTTATTTTAAAATAATTTCAGATTAACCAAAACTCCCTCAAATTAAAAAAAGCTTAAGTGCTGCTGATAAAAAGGAGAAGCTGAAAAAAACAACAATCAATTTCCCCATGTATTATTCCGGGATGTTCTAATTAATGAGCAACGAATCATTAAAGCATTAACTAAATAAAAAAGCACCGCTCTGGCGGTGCTTTTCAGTATAAAATTTAAGCTATTTTTTAGTGTACAATAATCGCATCTGCAGTTCCATCTGGATCTCCATTTACAGTTCCATCAGTAGAGGCACTTCCTAATAATAGAACTCCGGCTGCATGTGGTGAAGCCATAGAAGTACCGCTTATTGAATTATAACCACCGTCTTTCCAGGTTGAATTAACCGCAACTCCCGGAGCAGCGTAATCTACCGGCGGATTTCCGTAGTTAGAGAAAGAAGCCCAGTTATCGTTAGAATCCATTGCAGAGATCGTTACGATATTTGCTCCGTTTACTCTGGCAGGAGAACTGGTATTCGCATCAGAACTTTCATTTCCGGCTGCAAGAGCGAAAATAATTCCGTTTTGTGAAGCTGAAAGTACTGCGCTATCTAAAGCATCTGAAGTTGGCCCGCCAAGACTCATATTGGCAACATCGCCAGCACTTCCGTAAGCAGCAACGTGATCTACACCAGCTATTACGCCAGAGTAAGAACCACTACCACGACTATCCAAAACTTTTACAGGAATAACTGAAGCTCCCGGTGCTACCCCAACAACTCCAAAATCATTATTTAAAGCTGCGATAGTTCCGGCAACGTGTGTTCCATGACCATTGCCATCATCGGTAGATTTTCCATCTCTTCCAGAGGTAAATGCATTAAATCCTCTTGAAGCATCTACATTAAGATCTGGATGATCTGTGTCTATTCCGCTATCAATTACCCACGCAACATTAGAACCAGTGTAAGAAGCTACACCATTAACCCGGGTAATTCCGTAAGGTACATCCTGGGAAGAGTCTCCTCCCCCATCGTCTCCATCTCCCGGATCTTCATCACAGGGCCCGCCGTTTGGCGTTCCACAAGGAGGGGCAAATTGCACAATTCTATCTTCCTCGATAAAAGCAATTTCTTTTTTACCTCTTAAAGCTTCCACCTGCTCCAGGTTAAGTTTAAGCGCTGCACCATTAATTGTTTTACTGTAAACAGCTAAAAGTTCGGTGTCAGGAATATTAGCTTCAGATAATACCCTTTTGGTAGTATTAGCCACTTCTTCCTGTGCCTTGGTATAACTTTCCGGATATTTTGAAGAAGCATTTCCGGTAATATCTTCATTAAAAACCACGATATACTGGCCTTCGATAATATCGGCTGAAGAAGGAGCTACCAATTCTTCATCCATAGGTTGTTCTCGTGCTTGGTCCTGAGAACATGAAACAAAAAAAGCGGCAGCTATTGCAGTTACCGCGAACGATTTAAAGTTTTTTAAATCCATAAAAATAAAATGTTTGATTAAAAAAAGGTTAATAGATTCGTCTAATCTATCACTTTATCGACAATTTCCAAACTTTTATCCTAATAATTTGATAATATGATTATTTCAATTTTATAGAATTTTCAGTCTGGTCCTATTTATTTCAAGGGATTCTTAAGGATAAAATTATTTTTTTATGTAAGTATTTTCTTACTACGAATTAAAATTTCAGCAGGTTTCCAAAAACCTGATTATGCTCATAGGACACTAAAAAATATTCCCGTATACCCACCTGTCAACCAGACCTCTATGTAACAAAAGTTGCTTCCCACAGGTAATCCACCCATTAATTTTGTCATCTAATTAGAAATAAAATTGTTTGAGTATTGACCTCAACAACATAAAAATTGAATAATGAACAACCTGCAAGACTACTTAAGAGAAATCCTGATAGAATTTCCAAAAACTTTGGCTTCTACGGTGAATCCCACAGCACCAGCTGAAGCTATTGCAATAAGCATTCACAGCATCAATTTTAAAAATAATCAATTATGAAAACCATCTTAGTATTAGGAGCCGGACAAGGCGGAATTGTCACTGCAAGAGAGCTGAGCAGACATAGCGGAAACGAAGAAGATATCAATCTTGTAAAGATCCTGGTTTTCGAGAAAGAGGAAACCAACGTGTATTCGCCTTCTCTCCCATGGGTGATGGTTGGAAAAAGCAAACAGCAGGAGATCACAGAGCGTTCAGATAAACTGCAGGCTTCAGGCCTGGAAGTTATTAGAGGGGAAATAGAAAATATAGATCCAGAAAATATTGCTTTAACCGTAAACGGGAAGCAGTATAAAGGAGATCATATGGTAGTTTCCCTGGGCGTGGAGCAGGCAGATATTTATAACCTTGATCAATTTGGCTTTAATTTCTTTACCCTAAAAGGAGCTCAGGATTTTTATGCTGAATTAAAAAAATTTGACGGAGGTGAAATTGCTATTTTAGTTTCTTCCCTTCCATTTAAAAGCCCGGCGGCGCCTTATGAAGCTGCGATGCTTATAGAAGATTTTGTAAGAAAGAACAACCTTCCTAAATCCACTAATGTTTCTCTGTATACGCCTGAAGCCGGCCCAATGGAATTCGCCGGCGCTGAAGCTTCGCGGGAACTAAAAGAACTGTTGGAAAAGAAAGGGATCAAATATTTCCCAAACCACGAACTGAAAGCTGTTTCAGGAAACGCACTGGAATTCAGCAATGGGGAAACCTATGATTATGATCTTCTGGCTTATACTCCACTGCACCAGCTACCCGAAGTGATCAAAAAGAGCGATTTAGCAGGAAATTCCGAGTGGGTAGATGTGGATAACAAAACCTTGCAAACCAAATTCGAAAATGTCTATGCCATTGGGGACATCACCCACGTAACAGCTGAAAACGGATCTGTACTTCCAAAGATTGGAGTATTTGCAAGACAGCAGGCAGCGGTTGTAGCTCACAATATTGGCAGAATACTTTCAAATCAAAAACCAGATCAAACTTTCGTTCCCGAAGGAAAATACTTTATCGAAGCGGGTGAAGGAAAGGCCAGTGAGACGGGCGGAAGATTTTCGGCTACCGGAAAGAATGAGGTCAAAATGAAAACTCCCGCCCAGTGGGGACATTTCTCCAAATGGTGGGATGAAAAATTTTGGTTCTTCAAAAACTTTTAATCAGAGATAATAGACAAACGATGAACATCAAATATATATTTACAATGTTGGCTTTACTGCCGGGGCTGTGGTTACAGGCACAGGAAACGAAGCCCATATCCTTAAGTGAAGCCATACAGCTGGTAAAGGAAAACAACAGGGAGATCAAGATCTCACAGCAGGAGTTCCTCGAATCCAGGGGAGATTACCGGCAAACGAATTCCATCTTTTTACCCAATGTTGCAGTCTCACATACGGGAATGACCACTACCAACCCTTTGATGGCTTTTGGATCAAAACTGAACCAGGAAATTGTTACGCAGAGTGACTTCAATCCCGATTTTTTAAACAACCCTAAAAGGATCGACAATTTTGCTACCAAAATTGAAGTGGAACAGCCACTTATTAATGTAGACGGGATCTACCAGCGAAAAGCGGCAAAAAAGAAGATGGATGCCACTGCTTTACAAACAGATCGCACCATAGACCATATGGTGCTGGAGGTAGAGAAAGCTTATATGCAACTGCAACTCGCGCACCAGGCAGTAACTGTTTTGGAAAGCGCTCAAAAGGCAGCGCTCGCCAACCAGAAACTGGCAAATGACAGCTATAAACAGGGATATCTGCAAAGATCAGATGTGCTTTCAGTAGAAATTCGGGTTTCTGAAGTCAATAATCAGCTGCAGTATGCAAAAAGCAACGTGATCAATGCATCAGACTATCTGGCGTATCTTTTAAACGAACCATTGAATACGATTTTTGAGCCTACAGATCCTTTGGAGATTTCGATTCCTGTTCAGGGAAATATGGAGGCTGTTTCTAAGGACCGTGCAGATATTAGAGCGATGGAACTGGCGACTGAGGCTTACGGCGAAATGCTGCAGGCAGATAAAATGTCCTTTCTCCCTCGTCTGAATGCCTTTGGAAGCTATGAACTTTATGATGATGAAATATTTTCTGGCGATGCCAGCGGATATCTCGCAGGCATTCAGTTGAAATGGGACTTATTTGAAGGTTATAAGCGCTTCGGAAAACTTCAGAAAAGTAAGGCAACTTATGAAAAAGCCAGGCTGGAATTTGATTCCTATGTTTCCAAAAGCGAGATGGAACGAAACAGGGCAGGCCGGGCAGTAAAAGATGCCGAAAATAAGCTGAACCTCACCCGACTTGCACTGGAACAAGCCGAAGAATCGTTGCGCATACGTTACAACAGGTTTGAGCAGGGGCTTGAGAAAACCAGCGACCTACTTACGGCCGAAGCACAATTTTCGCAGAAACAACTGGAATACGCACAAACCATTTTTGAATACAATTACGCACAGGTACAACTCGATTTTTTAATTAAATAAACAGTCAATATGAAATCCAAATTATATATCCTGAGTCTTTTGGGAGCAACGATCCTACTCTTTAGTTGCGGAGACTCTTCAGAAAAAAATATTACAGAAAATACTCCGGCGGTGGCAGTTACCGTAGAAACTCCTTCAAGATCTGACCAGTCCTTCCTCACTTTTAGCGGAAAAATAGAGGCGGTTGAAAATGCCACTTTAAGCACCCGAAATATGGGCTATGTTACCCGCGTAAATGCAAAGGTGGGCGATGTGGTAGAAAAAGGTCAGCTGCTTATCGAGATTAATAATGCCGACCTGCAGGCAAAGCGGGCGCAGGTGAATGCAGGAATTACTGAAGCCACAGCGGCTTTTAAAAATGCAGAAAAAGATTATGAGCGCTACAGCTCATTGTTTGAAGATAACAGCGCCACTCAAAAGGAAATGGATGATATCACGGCGAGGTACCAAATGGCAAAAGCCAGACTTGAAGCCGCAAGGCAGCAAAAGAATGAAATCAATGCGCAATTCGCTTATTCCAATATTGTAGCTCCCTTTAGCGGAGTGGTTACTTCAAAAAATGTTGAGGTTGGGGATATGGCAAATCCCGGTATGCCGTTGCTAAACCTGGAAGTTCCCGGAAAATTTGAGGTAAGGGCAAGTGTTCCGGAATCTGAAATAGCTTCAGTTAAACAGGGAACAGAAGTGAATGTGCAGGTTAAATCTTCAGGAGAAATCTTAAAAGGAATGGTTTCAGAAATAAGCACTTCCGCAAGGAATTCAGGCGGGCAGTATGTGGTAAATGTCGCATTAGACGAGACCGATGCTTCGATTTACTCGGGGATGTATGCCAGCGTTCAGTTTCCTACCACAGCCGTGAACGAACGAGAGGTTGTTCTCATTCCGTCCTCAGCACTTGTAACCCGCGGAGACCTACACGGAATTTATACGCCAAGCCAGCAAAATACCGCCATCCTAAGATGGGTGCGACTGGGAAGAACGGTTGGTGACGAGGTGGAAGTTCTTTCGGGTCTTAATGCCGGGGAGTCTTATATCTCTTCAGCCGAAGGGAAATTATATAATGGGGCCAAACTTGAAATTCGATAAGCCTTCAGCAATAAAAATATTACGGAATGAAAGAAGGATTAGCAGGCAAAATTGCCAAAGGTTTTATGGAGTCGAAGCTTACGGTGCTACTAATGATCGTGTTTATGGTCATTGGAGTGTACAGTTCGTTTTTGATCCCCAGGGAAGAAGAGCCCCAGATTGACGTGCCAATGGCCGACATCTTTGTTGGTTATCCAGGTGCAAGCCCCACAGAACTTGAATCGCGGGTGATAAAACCGCTTGAAAAAATGGTTTCCAATATTCCCGGGGTAGAATACATCTACTCCACTTCCATGAAAGAACAGGGAATGGTGACCGTGCAATTCCTGGTGGGCGAAGATATTGAACGCTCCTATGTAAAGCTTTATAATGAACTTATGAAGCATATGGACCAGATGCCGCTGGGCGCCACGATGCCGCTGGTAAAAACCCGCGCCATTGATGATGTACCCGTGCTGGGCCTTACTTTGTGGAGTGAAACTTATGATGATTACCAGCTTAGGCAAATTGCCAATGAGCTTACGCACGAAATAGAAAAAGTGCCCGATGTTTCCATTACTAACAAGATTGGTGGTCGTAGCAGACAAGTGCGCGTCGTGCTGGACAAAGATAAAATGGCATCCAGTGGAGTGGATTTTCTTGGGGTGGCTGAAATGATTCAGGCCAGCAACCAGCAGCTTTCCTCCGGCAGTTTCAATCAAAATGATACTGAATTTCTGGTGAACACCGGAAGTTTCCTCGAATCTGCTGAAGATGTGGAGAACCTGATCATTGGCACTCAACAGCAACAACCGGTCTATCTGTACCAGATTGCTGAAGTGATCGAAGGACCGGAATTACCCAAGGAATATGTTTCTTTTGGCTACGGAAAAGGCTCTGCAGCGGGAAGTAATTTTTCTTCGGAATATCCTGCAGTGACCATATCGGTGGCTAAGATCAAAGGGGCGGATGCTATGAAAATAGCCGATGTGATCATTGATAAGGTGGAACACCTGAAAACAAATCTTATACCTGATGATGTACACGTTGAAGTTACCCGAAACTATGGAGAAACAGCTTCTCATAAAGTGTCAGAATTACTGCTGCATTTGATCGGGGCCATTATCGCAGTTACCCTGGTGGTGATGCTGGCTATGGGCTGGCGCGGCGGACTAGTGGTTTTCCTTTCTGTCCCTGTGACTTTTGCACTTACGCTGCTTAGTTACTATTTGCTGGATTACACGCTTAATAGAATTACCCTTTTTGCTCTGGTATTTGTAACAGGAATCGTGGTAGATGATTCCATTATCATAGCCGAAAATATGCACCGGCATTTCAAGATGAAACGGCTGCCGTTCAAGCAGGCGGCGCTTTATGCCATTAACGAAGTGGGGAACCCGACTATCCTGGCCACTTTCACGGTGATTGCTTCGGTATTGCCAATGGCTTTTGTAAGTGGATTGATGGGACCTTATATGAGCCCGATGCCTATTGGAGCTTCCATTGCAATGATCCTGTCATTATTCGTAGCACTAACTATTACACCATACCTGGGGCTCATCTTTTTAAGAGAGAAAAGCAAAGGCAAAGACAGTGTTGAGGAAGAATCTACAGGACAAATCGAAGACACTAGAATCTATAAGATCTATAATAAACTGGAAAGGCCGCTTATTGACAACAAAAGGACCCGTTGGATCTTCCTGGGTACCACTATGCTGTTGTTGTTGGGCTCTGTAGCCTTGTTCTTTACCAAATCGGTCGCTGTGAAAATGCTTCCGTTTGACAACAAGAATGAATTCCAGGTGGTGATAGATATGCCCGAAGGCACAACTTTAGAGCGAACTGCGACTGTTTCCAGGGAAATTGGGCAGTACCTGTCCCAAAGACCGGAGGTGGTGAATTATCAGAGTTATGTGGGGACATCTGCACCCATAACCTTTAACGGACTTGTTAGACATTATGACCTGAGAGGTGCAAGTAATACGGCCGATATTCAGGTGAACCTGAAGGACAAGAGCGAAAGAAGTGAGCAAAGCCACGACATCGCGAAATTGCTACGACCCGATATTCAGAAGATTGCGGCAAAATTTGATGCCAATGTGAAGATCGTGGAAGTACCACCGGGACCTCCTGTAATGTCAACAATTGTTGCTGAAGTTTACGGACCCGATTACGATAAGCAAATGGAAATTGCTGATGAGATCCAGGGAATCTTGAAACAAACCCCAGATGTTGTGGATGTGGATTGGATGGTAGAGGCAGACCAGGCCGAATATCATTTCGAGATCGACAAAGAGAAAGCAATGCGCTATGGAATTGCTCCGCAGCAAATTGTTCATACAATGAACTCCGCACTGGGAGAAAGTGCAATTGCACATTTATATGATGAAGATGCTACCCAAAGAGTGGGGATCCTTCTTGCCCTGGCAGAGCAGGAAAAATCCACTCCGGTAGATATTTCCCAGATCAAAATGGTATCGCAAACCGGACAAATGGTGAGTGTGGCAGATCTTGTTCAAATCCAGGAAAAGCTTAGGGAAAAAAGCATTTTCAGAAAAAATCAAAAGAGGGTGGTGTATGTTCTGGCAGATATGGCCGGAGAGCTTGAAAGTCCTGTTTATGCCATCTTAGGAATGGAAGAGAAATTAAAAGAGATCGAACTTCCTGCCGGTTATGAACTTGATGAGCTTTACATACAACAACCCGAAATGGAAGATGATTATACCGTAAAATGGGATGGGGAATGGCAAATCACGCTGGAGGTCTTTAGAGATCTCGGGATTGCCTTTCTGGGAGTGATTTTCATCATCTATATCCTCATCGTTGGCTGGTTCCAAAACTACCGTGCACCAATCGTGATGATGGTAGCTATCCCGCTTTCCCTTATTGGGATCGTGCTTGGGCATTGGATTATGGGTGCTTTCTTTACCGCTACTTCTTTTATTGGGATGATCGCGCTTGCGGGAATTATGGTTAGGAACTCGGTGTTGCTCATCGACTTCGTGAACCTGCGACTGGAAGACGGAATTCCGTTGAAACAGGCAGTGATAGAAGCCGGTGCTGTGCGAACTACACCTATTCTTTTAACTGCAGGAACTGTTGTAATAGGCGCATTCGTGATACTATTTGATCCAATTTTTCAGGGACTTGCAATTTCCCTAATGGGAGGAACTATTGTCTCAACTATTCTTACCCTACTGGTAGTGCCGTTAGTGTATTATATGATAGAACGTAAGAAGTATGAAGCACGAGATGAAAAGACAGATGTGATGGAAAAAAGAGAGCAAGAAGAAATTCTTTAGTTGTGAGTTGTCGGTTGTCGACAACCGATAACCTCAATCACCGTTATTGTTTAACTCAGAATTTTAAACCTTAAAAAATGAAACTACTAATTGTAACAAGTGTTGCGGAATTTCAAAAAGAAATCCTCAGCATTTTTAAAAAGGCAAAAATTGAAGCCTTCAGCCGTACTGAAATAGACGGTTATAAAAACACCAATTCGGTCATTGCAACCAGAAGCTGGTTTCCAGGAGAAAAAGGCGGCAACGAATCGCTTATGTTCTTCTCTTTTACCGAAAATGAAAAAATAGAACTACTGTTCAAATTGGTTTCAGAATTCAATGAAAACCTGGAAACCAATAATCCCATTAGAGCTGCCGTGGTGAACATTGAAAACTATATCTAACCTAAAAATTTTTTAAAATGAAAAATCGAGTTGTACGTGGAATTGCAGGAACTTTTGTGCTTGTAAGTCTTTTATTAGCCATTTATGTAAATATTAACTGGTTGTGGTTTACCGCTTTTGTGGGGGCAAACCTGCTTCAATCTTCGCTTACCCACTGGTGCCTTATGGATAAAATCCTGGAAAGGCTGGGAGTATCAGATGAAGTGAAACCCGGCCAGAAGTGCTAAATAATCGAGCAGATTCCTGGAATTCAGCTTAAAAATAGTTTAAAACTGGATCTGGATTATTTTCTAAAAATAAGCTTGAGGAAAAAAAATTCTTAGGAAATTCACACAAGATTAATAATTCCTTTTTCTTCCCTCGCTAGAAAACAATTAACTTTAAGGGTAACCAAAAAATTTATATTATGAGCTATTATTTTTCAAAAGTCCTTAACGATTCATTCGATGAGGCTATAGATAAAGTGACCAAAGAATTAAAAGAAGAGGGTTTTGGTATTCTTACTGAAATAGATGTAAAGGAAACCTTCAAAAAGAAACTCGATGTAGATTTTAGAAAGTACAGAATTCTTGGAGCCTGCAACCCGAAAATGGCCCACCAGGCAATTTCTGCTGAAAGCAAGATTGGCACCATGCTACCCTGTAACGTAATTGTACAGGAAACAGAAGATGGAAAAACTGAAGTTTCTGCCGTAGATCCTGTGGCTTCTATGAGTGCCGTAGAGAACCACAAACTTGGAAATATTGCACAAGACGTGCGCTCTAAACTCAAAACGGTGATTGAAAGACTTTCTTAGATTTCGAGCATCAAATTTCTTAAATATTAATGTCAGGATGGTCATTATACCATCCTGATTTTTTTTTTTGCTTTCTCTTTGTTTTTTAATTGGTTATGTAACAAAGGTGACTGTAGCAAGAAGGTATTCGTAGTAATTTTGTCTTTCAATTCTGTATTCTTCAATACAGATTAAAATGATTTTCAAATAAAATATTTAAAGATGAAAACAGAAGATTTAATTAAAAATAATAAGGGAACAATAGTAGATGTAAGAACCGTTAACGAATTTATGGGAGGAAGTGTTTCTACAGCCGTAAATATCCCGTTAAATGAAATTCCACTAAGGCTTGATGAGTTAAAAGAATTGGAATCTCCTTTGATTCTATGTTGTGCCTCGGGAAATAGAAGCGGACAGGCTGCAAATTATCTAAGCAGCAAGGGATTTGATTGTGTAAATGGCGGATCGTGGCTTGAAGTTAATTTGCTAACCTCAGAAACAGCCTAATTATGATTTCAAAACTTAAAGAGCTTTTAGGAATAAAACCTGCTCCTAATTATAAAGAACTCCTGCAGGAAGGCGGAATTATCGTAGATGTAAGAAGTAAAGCAGAATTCTCGGGCGGTCATATTAAAGGATCAAAAAATATTCCTTTACAAACACTATCTGCAAATCTTGAAAAATTAAAAGATAAAAATAAGCCAATAATTACCTGTTGCGCTTCGGGGATGAGAAGTGCTTCCGCTAAGAGTGTACTAAAATCTAACGGATTCTCAAATGTGCATAACGGCGGAAGCTGGGCCGCACTAAACGGCAAAATATCATCTTGATATGCTAAAAAGAATTGCTAGCGGTTGGACCTGGGTAAGAGCTGCCTATTTTTTAATAGGAACCTTTGTAATCGTGCAAAGCGCATTTGAAGGAGAATGGATTGGTATTCTTCTCGGCGCCTGGCCTGCTGCTATGGGGCTTTTTGGACTTGCCTGTGCGGGAGGAAATTGTTCTACCGGAACTTGCGAAGTAAAGACAGAGGACTCTAATCTTTAGATAATATTGTTCTAAAAGCTATCTATAGGTAAGTTCTCTACTTTTTCAATTCTTATAAATAAAAAAGCTTCTCAGAAATGAGAAGCTTTTTTTGTGCGGGCAAAGATTCTTCCCAATGTTCATCGGGATAAACTTGGATCATTCTCAAAAGTTGTGTGTGAATTGAAATATTAGTTTGATTTTTGTTTTCTAAACAGGAAGCATTGGATCCATACATAGACCTACTCAAGATATTATTACCAGAACTATTAATCACCCATTTTGATCTTACCGGACATCAAACAGAAGGAGATGTATTACACCTGCATTTTGAAGAGAAGCCGGAGATTCCTAAAGAGTTCTCCTCCCAACTGGTCATAGCACACGGGTTCCATAAAGAAATAACAATCCAGGATTTTCCTGTGCGTGGTAAAAAGGTTTTCCTGCATATAAAACGCCGTCGCTGGCTGGGCAAACAAGACAAAAAAGTTATGCAGCGTGACTGGAACTTAGTAGCACAGGGAACCCGAATGACCGTCGAGTTTGCTGCTTTTTTAAAAGTACTTAGTCAGTACTAAAGCCTCGGACTGTCATACCATCGGTGCATGTTACGGGGTCAATGGAAAGAAGCTCCAGCGCCAGTACAAAGATTACCTAAGCGATTTTAAAGAGTGGGATCAAAAACCTCATTCCAAAGAATGGCTCATCTTCCCCGAGAATATCAGCTCAAAGCTT
>NZ_JAFLQX010000021.1:0-143965 GCF_017579965.1 Salegentibacter sp. BDJ18 | reverse complement strand
AGCAGAATCCTTTAATGCAAAGATAAAAGCCTTTAGGGCTCAGTTTAGAGGAGTGAAAAATGTAGAATTCTTCTTATATAGATTAACCACAATTTTTGCTTAAACACAACAATTAGGCTTGATCCATTTTTATTAATTCAAATCTACAGAATAGGAAATAAAAAAACCGTAAAGACTTAAAATTAAGTTTTACGGTTTTACAAAGTGGTGAGCCCGATAGGATTCGAACCTATGACCGCCTCCTTAGAAGGGAGGTGCTCTATCCAGCTGAGCTACGAGCCCCTTTTTTGCGGTTGCAAATATAAGCCTCTTTCCAAATAAAACAAGCTTTTTTTATTTAAAAATTTATTTTTTTCTTCAACTTGATTTTATGGGAATTTTAATCTGTTTTTAACTTAATTTTTAAATTGAAAGTTTTTCTCAATTATATCCTTAATTTTGCCCCGGTAAATTTTTTAAAAAATTCCTTTGATAACATTGAAATACTTTTTGCTCCAAAATTCAACGCCTGTTAACCAGATATTTAGGTTTAGTAAATTTACCTCAATTCTTAATAAAGCCTGTTAATTGTTTATGGAGTTTCAATTCACCATTATTGTTCCGGTTTATAACGAAATTGAAAGTTTACCCAGGCTTTTTGATTTTTTGCAGAATTACCTTAAATCGGCTTCACTCAAATCCTGTGTTTTACTGGTAGACGATGGCTCTGGTGACGGCAGCGCTTCGGCTATAGAAAAATTCTGTTTAGATCACAAGGATTTTAATTGTTTGTTATTCGACAAAAATTATGGGAAAGGCGCGGCATTAAAAGCCGCTTTCGATCATACTAAAACGCCATTGCTTGGTTACCTGGATGCCGATCTACAAACGCATCCCGAAGATTTTGAATTACTTCTGCCATATATTAATGATTTTGGTTTGGTTACCGGCTGGCGTAAGAATAGAAAAGATACCCTTGTAAAACGTATTTCTTCCAAAACCGGAAATGCCGTACGCATATTTTTTACGCACGATAATATTCACGATACCGGCTGCCCGCTTAAGATAATGCATACCGAATATGCTAAGAAAATTCCTATGTTTAAAGGTTTACAGCGTTTTTTACCGGCTATGATATTATTGCAGCAAAAGGAAATAAAAGAGGTGGTTATTAATCATTATCCAAGAATTGAAGGCGAATCTAAATACAATTTCAAAAATAGGTTTCTGGGGCCTTTGGTAGATTGTTTTGCTTATGTTTGGATTAAAAAATCTTATATAGATTATAGCATAAAAGCGAAACATGGATAATTCGCTGCTTATTTATGTAATTGGCTTTACCGCGCAAATCCTTTTTTCATCAAGGATGATTATGCAATGGATACTTTCTGAAAAACAAAAGAAAGTGCTTACTCCAATACTTTTTTGGGAATTAAGTTTACTGGCTTCTTTTTTACTTTTTATTTACGGCTATTTTAGAGATGACTTTGCGATTATGCTGGGCCAAACGCTAACGTATTTTATTTATATAAGAAACTTACATTTCCAGGGACAATGGAAAAAGCTTCCCTATTTAATACGATTTATAATCCTTGTTTTTCCTGCTATTGTAGTTATTTACAGCTTTTTTAATAACGAATATAATCTTCAAAAGTTATTTCTGAATGAAGCCATTCCGTTGTGGTTACTTTCTCTTGGAATTATAGCGCAGGTTGTTTTCACCTTACGTTTTTTATACCAATGGTTATATTCAGAAAAACAGAAGAAATCCTGTTTACCGCTTGGATTTTGGTGGTTAAGCCTGGTAGGTTCTTCGTTAATTTTAATTTATGCAGTCTTTAGAAAAGATCCCGTTTTGCTTATTGGGCATTTGTTTGGCGCCATAATGTATATTAGAAATATTATAATTCACCATAATGAAATTAGAGAATAAATATCTTCTGCTACTCATTTTTGCAGCAATAGCCGTGTTTTTTATAAACCTGGATGCGATTTATATCAACATTATGGAGGCGCGTAATTTTATTACTGCCCGGGAAATGCTGAATGATAATAACTGGGTATTCACCACGATGAATGCGGAGCCGCGTTATGAAAAACCACCTTTACCAACCTGGTTAACGGCAATTTCAATGTCGGTTTTTGGAATGGAAGGACTTTTTGGCTTGCGACTTCCTTCAGCAATTATGGGATTAATTTTAGTAGTTTTTATCTACAAATTACTACTTAAAATCACCAAAAATATAGAATTGTCTTTTGTGGCCGGTTTAATTGCTACTACCTCATTTTATATTGTTTTTTCCAGCAGGGACGGGCAGTGGGATATTTATACCCATAGTTTTATGATACTGGCTATCTTTTGGCTTTACAAACTCTATAATTCAACTAAAAACTGGTATTTGTATGCTTTAATTAGCGGATTGTTTATTGGTTGTTCTATTCTTAGCAAAGGTCCCGTTTCACTTTATGCATTATTTCTTCCGTTTTTAATTGCTTACGGAATTATTTACAAATTTGATGGCACAAAGGCACGGTGGAAGGCCCTGACTCTTTTAATTTTAGTGGCCTTAATTTCTGGCGGTTGGTGGAACCTCTATGTTTATTTATTTGATACTCGTGCAGTTGCCGAAATTACCAGCCAGGAGACGGGGAGATGGTTAAATTACAACGTGAGGCCGTTTTATTATTACTGGAGCTTTTTTATTCAAAGTGGTTTATGGACCATTCCATCTTTTGTGGCCTTGCTTTATCCTTATTTAAAAGATAGGGTTAGCAATAAAAAAGCTTATAAATTCACGCTTCTCTGGACGCTAGCTTCAGTTTTCTTACTTTCAGTAATTCCGGAGAAAAAATCACGTTATCTATTGCCGGTTCTTATTCCTATGGCAATGAATACAGCATTTTATATTGAATTTCTTTTTAATCATTTTAAAAGCTTAAAGACCAAAGAAGCTGCGGTAATTTATTTTCATTTTGGCATTTTCGCCATTGTAGGCTGTGTTTTTCCCATTGCTGCATATTTCTATTTTGAATCTTTTCTGCAGGATATTCTTGTTTGGTATATTTTGAGTTCAATTTTCTTATTTATCATTGGGGCTTTAATGTTTAGGTTTTTAATACTGAAAAAAATAAAACCACTTTTCTATTTAAGCATATTCTTCCTGGTAAGTATTGTATGGTTTGGTTTACCAATGGCCAGTAAAATCAATGTAAACAAAGATTATAATAGCATTGTAAATATTAACAGGCATCTCAAAGAATATAATGCACCTGTTTATGAAATTAATGATTTTGCGCCAGAAATGATTTGGGAATACGGAAAACCAATTCCGGTTTTAAATAAGAATGGTGAGATTAAAATCCCTTCAGAAGATAAATTTTTGATTTTATCTGATGGGAAATATAATCTGGATAGTTTACAGAATATTTTTAGAAACTACAGCACGAAAAAAATTGATAGCGTAGATATGAATCCTGTAAGCAGCAAGCACAAACAACGACTGTACAGGGATTTATTCCTCGTTGAAAAAGAAAATTAAAAATAAAAATCAGCCGTATTTTTAGAGAAGCCTAAAACTTTTCAAATCTTGTTAAAATGAGACGCTACCAATTTTTTAACATGCTAATATTTGATTATATTGGAGCGTTTTTAAAACTAACCAAATAATGCTTGACTATCCAATAAAATTTTTCCCCATTTTAAAAGAAAAAATATGGGGTGGAGAAAAACTAAAAACAATTCTAAATAAAGAAACCAACCGGGACGACCTGGGCGAAAGCTGGGAAATTTCTGGTGTAGAAGGAGCTATATCTGTAGTTTCTAACGGTGACCTTAAAGGGTTTTCCCTAAAGGACCTTTTAAAGGAATACAAAGAAGAAATTGTAGGTAAGAAAATCTATAAAGAATTTGATGCCGATTTTCCTTTGCTTATAAAATTTATAGACGCCAATACAGAACTTTCTGTACAATTACATCCTAATGATGAGCTTGCGCAGCAACGCCATAATTCTTTCGGAAAAACCGAAATGTGGTATATTATGCAGGCCGATGAAGGCGCGAAAATCAACATTGGGTTTAAAGAAAGTGTTTCTAAAGAAGATTATATTACCCGTTTAGAAGAAGGAAAAATTGTTGAATTACTCAATTTTGAAGAAGTAAAAAAAGGCGATAGTTTCTTTATAAATACCGGAAAAGTACACGCGATAGGAGCTGGGGTGCTTTTAGCTGAAATCCAGCAAACCTCAGATGTTACTTATAGAATTTACGATTGGGACCGGACTGACGATGAAGGAAATTCCCGTGAACTGCATACCGCATTAGCCATTGATGCTATTGATTTTGAAAAGAAAGACGATTTTAAGCTGAACTACGAAAAAACAAAAAACAAATCTTCTGAAGTTGCCAGTTGCCAGTATTTCACTACAAATTACTTAGCTGTAGAGGGAGAAATCACAAAAGATTACAGCAACTTAGATTCGTTTGTGATCTATATGTGCGTTAGCGGGAATGGCGAAGTTTCAGTAAATGGAAATTCTGAAAAAATCGCTCAGGGAGAAACGTTACTAATCCCGGCCTCGAATAAAGAAGTTAAGCTTTCAGCTGAAAATTGTGAACTTTTAGAGGTTTATATTAAATAAAAAAATAGGCTGTCTAAATCGCGTTTTACTATCGTCATACTGATCTTGTTTCAGGATCTATGTTGTTAGAAGTTGAAACAAGTTCTTCCTGACAGAAATATGCGTTTTAAACAGCCTATCTTAACCCTACTTATTTTTTAAAATTTCTTCTATTTTTTCCAATTCAATTTTATTGAATTCAAGGTTTTCAATGGCTTTAATATTATCTTCTAATTGAGAAACCTTACTCGCACCAACCAAAACGGAAGTGACGCGTTTATCTTTTAATAACCAGGCCACGGCCATTTGTGCTAAACTTTGATTCCTGGATTGAGCGATTTCATTTAGCGCCTGCACTTTTTTTACCACTTCAGGTGTAATTTGCGACTCATCTAAGTAACTGCCCTGGGTTGCCGCTCTACTGTCTTTTGGAATTCCGTTTAAATATTTATCGGTTAAAATTCCCTGTTCTAATGGTGAAAAAACGATGCTGCCAATCCCTTCGTGTTCCAGTGTATTTAATAAACCATTTTCAACCCAGCGATCCATCATATTATATCTTGGTTGATGAATTAGGAAAGGTGTTTTCTGCGCTCTAAGAATTTCAGCTGCCCTGGCAGTATCTTTAGATGAATATTGGGAAATACCCACGTAAAGTGCTTTTCCCTGTCTTACAATCTGGTCTAAAGCACCCATAGTTTCTTCTAAAGGTGTATCAGGATCTGGGCGGTGGTGATAGAAGATATCTACATAATCCAGTCCCATTCTTTGTAACGATTGATCTAAACTGGCAATAAGGTATTTTCTGGATCCAAAATTACCATAAGGTCCCGGCCACATATCCCAACCGGCTTTGGTAGAAATAAGCAATTCATCACGGTATTGCTTAAAATCTTCGGCAAAAATCTTCCCGAAATTCTTCTCGGCCGAACCATAAGGTGGCCCGTAATTATTGGCAAGATCAAAATGGGTAATACCATTATTAAATGCTGTTCTTAAAATGTTTCTTGCATTTTCAAAATCATCATTATCTCCGAAATTATGCCATAAACCCAGCGAGAGTAAGGGAAGTTTAATTCCGCTTTTTCCGCAGCGACGGTATTGCATCTTTTCGTATCGATTCTCGTTAGCTATATATTTACTCATTGAAATTAATTTTAGTTCTAAATTTTAGGAAGCTCCCAACCATTATGGTAATTTGCTTTTAGCAGTTTATTAGCTTCATTATCATCAAACCTTTCTTTGTTTGCATCCCAATACAGTTTTTTTCCTGTTTTGTATGCAATATTTCCCATATGGGCATTAATAGCGGCGATGCTCCCTGTTTCAATCCCGCAATTTAATTTTGAAGAATCATTGGTAGTTATGGCTTCAACAAAATTAGCCGCATGTTTTTCCAGCGCATTTTCTTCAGGTTTTTGCAATGCTATTTCTTCAACTTTCGGAACAAATTTTCCATCAATATTGTCTCCTTCAGGAATTATCTCCCAGCCATCTCTATTTACCACCAACGTTCCGTTATTTCCTATAAAAGCAATGCCTTCATTTCTACCATAATTTCCACCGTCAATTCCAACGGCATGCTCCCATAGTAAATTGAAATTTTCAAACTCATATACTGTTTGTAGCGTATCGGGAGTTTCAGCGGCATCATTGGGGTAAGCAAGTTTTCCGCCAGAAGCTAAAACAGATTTTGGTGCTTTAGCATTCATTGCATAAAGTGCAATATCAATTTCGTGCACACCCCAATCGGTCATAAGTCCGCCAGCATAATCCCAAAACCAACGAAAAGTAAAATGGAACCGGTTTTCGTTAAAAGGTCTTTCAGGCGCAGGACCCAACCACATTTTATAATCTACACCCGGTGGAGGAGTACTGTTAGTTTTATGTGGAAGTCTGTCTTTCCAGCCTATATAAGCCCAACATTTCACCAACCGAATATTCCCGAGTTTTCCCGATTTCACATAATTTATAGCATCGTCATAATGCGTCCCGCTGCGTTGCCATTGGCCTACCTGTACAATTTTATTATACTTTTTGGCGGCCTTAAGCATGGTATTGCATTCTTCAATACTATTTGCAAGCGGTTTTTCAACATAAACGTGTTTTCCGGCTTCCAGAGCGTGAACCAAATTCAAACAATGCCAATGGTCTGGTGTGCCAATTATTACCGCATCAATATCTTTGTTTTCCAGCATTTGGCGGTAATCTTGGTACTGTTTTGGCGCTTTTCCGGTTATATCCTTTATATTTTTAGTTCTCTCATCTAAAACACCCTGGTCTATATCTGCCAGGGCAACGCAGGTTACATTGGGTAATTTAAGGTGAGCCTGCATATTAGACCATCCCATTCCTTTACAGCCAATTACTCCAAAATTAATTTTGTCTTTTGTACCAAAACCCTGAAAACCTGAAAATGGATTGGCCAATAAGGATCCTGATAAACTTAAACCGGCAGTAGCCAGGGTAGTTTGCTGCAAAAATTGTCTTCTTGAATTCTTCATTTTATAACAGATTAATTCAATTCCCTAACCCAGATATTTCTGAAACTCACTGGATTTCCATGATCTTGCAAATGAATAGGAAGTTTTTCGTCGTGTTTAGTATAATTAGGTATGCCAATATATTCGGTTGGGCCTCTTAATTCGTAATTGTTTTGAACCAACACCCCGTTATGAAGCACGGTAAGTTTTGCCGGACGCAATAACATGCCATTTTCATTAAATCTGGGCGCAGTAAAAATAATGTCGTAACTATTCCATTTGCCGGGTGCTTTTGTTGCATTTACTAGTGGTGGGGATTGCTTATAAATACTGGCGGCCTGGCCGTTGGTATAGGTTTCATTTTCATAAGAATCCAGAATCTGTACTTCATATTTCTCCATAATAATTACACCACTGTTCCCACGGCCCTGTCCGTCGCCTTTAACTTCTGAAGGCGAACGCCATTCTAAATGTAATTGCATATCTCCAAAATTCTCTTTTGTTTTTATTCCACCGGTTCCCGGTTTTACGGTTAACACATCTCCTTCTATATTCCAGGTGGGTTCAGAACCATCTTTTTCGTTTACAAAAGCTGAGAGATCTGAGCCATCAAACAATATTATTGCATCAGAAGGTGCGGTAGTAGTAGATTCTCCGGCTTGAATTTTAGGCGGTACCGGTTCGTAAAACTCTGTGGCTTCAGGTGGTAAATCGATGTTTTTTTCCTGGGCAAAAGCAGGTAATGAAGCAATTATTAAAGTACCTGCCAATAAACTTAATTTTAAAGATATTCTCATTTTGAAATTTTTAGTTGGAAATTATTTAACATATTCGTAAATCATTTTTGAAACATGGGTAAGCATTTTGGTACCGGCATCCATATCTTCCATATTTTTTGAAAGTAGAACCAATACATATTTTTTTCCGTCGGGTAATTCTATAAGGGCTGAATCGTGGTGCACTCCGGTAATCCAACCGGTTTTATTTGCAATTTTTAAATTTTTAGGAAGCAAATGCGGAATAAGATCGGTATGTTTTTGTTGGCGCAAAATATTCAGCATTTTTTCGTCGGCTTCAGGATTTACTGCATTTCCGGTAGCGAGAGCTTCAAAAATCAGCATTAAATCGTAAGCGGTGGTAGAATTGCTTAACCCGGCTTCGTAGGCTTTCATATCCTCTACACCACGAAGCACATTAATATTTTTCGCACCCAGGTTTCGCATTGTTTTGTTTACATTTTTAGCATCAACCAACTCAATTATAATATTAGTAGCCAAATTGCTGCTATAGATAATCATATCGGTTACCAGGTCTTCAATACTTCTTTTCTGGCCAATTTGTTCATAGAGATGTTCCCCGCTGTCCCGACCAAGCTCGAGTGAATAAGAGCTACCATCTAAGATACTTTTAAATTGATTTTTGACAATCAGGGAATCCTGGAGAGCGAATTTTCCCGCTGAAGCTTGTTTAAAAACCTCTATCATTACCGGGGTTTTCATCGTGCTGGCGGCGTGAAAATCTTCGTGATGATTTATATAAATACTGTTTTTTTCTTCGGAAAGATCTTTAAAAGCAATAGCAAAATCACCTTGCGTGGTTTTAAAAATAGAATCAATATTATGCTGAAGTTCTTCAGTAGAAGTTTGTGCATTGCTTATAAAACAAGCAAAAAGGAAAAGAATGGCGGGGAAAAACTTCATTAGTTTCGAAATTACTTTCCGAATTTAATGAAATTTCCCTAAACACACTTAAATACTGCCCAAAGCGATTTTTACCATTCGGCTAAAACTCTGCTCCCGGTCTTTTGCGGGTAAATGTTCCCCCGTAACCAGCGAGTCAGAAATCGTCAAAACCGAAAGGGCCTGTACTTTATGTTTGGCGGCTACGCTGTAGAGTCCGGCGGTTTCCATTTCTACACACAAAACGCCATAATCTGCCCACTTTTTATAATTCTGGTCGCTTTCTTCATAAAAAACATCAGAAGAAAGTACATTCCCGGCTCTGAATTTTATATTATGGTTTTCAGCAAAATTTACGGCTTTCATAAATAAATCAAAATCTACAGTAGGAGCATAGTCGGCGTGCTGAAATTTCGCCTTATTAAAACCTGAATTTGAAGAAGCAGCCATAGCTAAAACAACTTCATTTACTTTTAAATCTTTCTGATAAGAACCGGCAGAACCTACACGAATAAGCTTCTTAGCACCATATTCAGTAATTAATTCAGTGCAATAAATCAATGCCGAAGGAATCCCCATTCCGGTAGCCTGCACCGAAACTTTTTTGCCCTGATAAGTACCGGTATAACCCAGCATTCCTCGGACTTCGTTATAACAAACTGCATTTTCCAGGAAGTTTTCTGCAATCCATTTTGCTCTTAAAGGATCTCCCGGTAATAAAACGTTTTCTGCTATTTCTCCCTTTTTTGCCTGTATATGTACGCTCATTCTATTTTTTATCTGAAGTTAAAAGCTTAATTCCTGAAGAAGTTCCCAACCTGGAAACACCTAATTCAATATATTCAATAGCAGTTTCTCTATCTTTAATTCCGCCAGAAGCTTTTATTTGCATTTTATCCCCTGCGATTTCTTTCATCAATTTCACATCTTCAAAAGTAGCCCCACCGCTTCCAAACCCCGTAGAAGTTTTTACAAAATCGGCATTTGCCTTTAAAGCAGCTTGACAGGCAACTTTCTTTTCGGCATCGGTTAAAAAGCAGGTTTCAATAATAACCTTAAGTACTTTAGAACCAATGGCTTTTTTAATTTCGGTAATTTCGTTTTCTATATATTCAATTTTTTCGGCCTTAAGCATTCCAATATTTATTACCATATCAATTTCATCGGCACCAAGTTCAATAGCATCTTTAGCTTCAAAAACTTTGGCTTTGGTGGTCATTGCTCCTAAAGGAAAACCTATTACTGCTGCTATTTTTACAGTAGAGCCTTCTAAAGACGATTTCGCTAATTGAATATAAGAAGGAGAAACGCAAATTGCATAAAACTGGTGATCTACTGCCTCTTTACATAACTTTTCTATATCTGCCGGCGTGGCGGTTGGCTTCAATAAAGTATGATCTATATATTGGTTGAGTTGCATAAAATGTATTTAATCTTTACAAAGCTAAAACTTTCTAACAGATCTAATTTATGATAATTCTCAGGTTTTTGATATTGTACTGGTTTTAGGAATTTAACATTCAATTATTTATTTTTAATATTAATAAAAAAATATTAATGAAAATCTATTATATTTTGTAGTTTTCCGGAATTATTAGGTGTTATTCATCAATCCACTACTGAATGTTTAAAAATTACTTTCTTCCCTTATTCATCTTATCAATTTCTTTCACCACTTTTTCACAAGATTATTCCGAAGAAAAGATATACTCCTGGTATGATAAGCAGGTGGGAATTGAAAATTCTGTTTTATTTACAGGTATTGAGTATGTGGAGACAGATAGAATGATAAATGAAAAACATAAATTTTTTCAAACGCGGGATTTTCAAAATGGCTCTGTGAATTATGATGGGCAAGTATTCTATAATGTTCCATTAAAGTATAATATCTACGATGATTTATTACTTGTAAACCTACAGCTTCAACAAAGAAATTTAATTTTTCAATTAATTGGAGAGCGAGTTAATTTATTTAAAATTAACAATCATACTTTTAAATATTTAAAAGCAGAAAATAATACGAATATAAGAGGCTACTATGAAGTTATAAATGATGAGGGCAAATTTAAAGTTTTTAAAAAACACCTGAAGAACAAAATGGAAGTTCGGGATAGGAATGTGGCTTATAATGAATTTAGTACCGCAGATCCAGATTTCATTTTTAAGGTTGAAAACGATTTTTTTGAATTGAATAATCGTAGAGACCTGTATTCTATGTTCCCAAATTTAAAAGGTGCTATAAGAAGTTTTTACAACGCTAACAGGAAGCAATTACGCGATAACCCTGATGTATTTATGAATAAACTTGCCGCTGAAATGAACAATCTAATTTCTACTACTTCAACTGAAATTTAAGAATGAGAAAAACTCTACTCCTTTTATTACTTTTCTGCTTCCAATTTTCTTACGCTCAAAAAACTGATCAGGAAATTTCTTTAAATTTTACAAACAAAGAACTTCCTGAAATATTAAAGGAAATGGAATCTATCACCAATTTTAAATTCTTTTTTGAGGAAGATTGGTTTGGCTTAAATAAATATTCCGGGGAGTATTCAAATGAAAAACTTACTATAGTATTGGAAGATATCCTGAAGGAAACCAATATTAATTACTATATAAAAGGAGAACGTATTATTCTTACCCGTGGTAGTTTGATTTATGACAGGCTTCCGAAAGGCTTTTTAGAAATTCAGGAAGAAAGAGAAATAGTACAGGAAAACCAGAGTAATGATCCAGTTTTTTACAATGAGAATGAAGAACAGGCAGAAGTAGTTGAAACCGTTTTAATAGGAAAAGAAAACAGGCAATCTAATAGAAGTACATATCGGCTTTCTGGAAGAGTGGTTTCAGAAAAAGGAGATCCAATTTCAGGTTTAAATATTTTAATTCCTAACCAGAATAAGGGAACAGTTACAGATATTAATGGAAATTTTGAAATCAGACTTCCGAAAGGAATAAATATTTTAGAAACTCAGGCGCTAGGGGTGGACAAGGTTAAAAAACGCCTAATTGTATATAATGACGGAGTTTTAAATTTACAGCTAAACGAAAGCTTTGAAGAGTTGAGTGAAGTTTTGGTTGAAGCAAATGCCAGAGATAATGTAAGAACAGCGCTTACCGGTGTAGATAAAATAAACGTAGCTGAGATTAAAAATATTCCATTGGTATTGGGAGAGCGTGATATTTTAAAAGTTGCAACTACTTTACCAGGTATAACAACAGCGGGAGAAGCAGCCAGCGGATATAATGTGAGAGGCGGGAAAACTGACCAAAATTTAATTTTACTTGACGAAGGTGTTATCTATAATCCCACCCATTTTTTCGGTATTTTTTCTGGATTAAACCCTTTTACCACCGGCGATGTAAGTATTTATAAAGGAAGTATTCCTGCTGAATATGGTGGGAGATTATCTTCTGTGTTTGATTTAAATACCAAAACAGGAAATAAAGAGGAATTTGCGGGAGAGGTTTCTATTGGGCCGGTGACCGGAAATTTAAGCCTTGAGATCCCAATTGTAGATGGTAAATCGAGTTTAATAGTTGGGGGCCGGGGAACTTATTCTGATTGGATATTGAATCTTCTGGAAGAGGAATCTTTGCAAGACAGCCGGGCTTCATTTTATGATGTAGTAGCGAAATACAATCATAAATTTAATAATAGTGATGAGTTAAATGTAAGCGGATATTACAGCAACGATGTTTTTAGTATCACATCAGACTCCCTTTTTAGTTATACTAACAGAATGTTTTCCCTCTCTTATAATAAGTTTATAAACGAAAAACACCAGGGCGAATTGGTGGTGACTAATAGCAATTATGACTTCAATTTAGATTTTGAGAGTGACTTTGGGAATGATTTTGAATCTGGATATACCATTAATGAATCTGAAGTAAAAGTGAAAATGAAATATTTTCATAATAATGCTCATACTTTTAATTATGGAATAAGTGGCAAGTATTATAATGTTTCCCCAGGAAATATAAATCCCGGCAGCGCAGAATCACTTATTGAACCACTTAGTATCTCAAAGGAAAGAGCTTTAGAAACTGCCATATTTATTGAAGATAGTTTTGAAGTAACCGAAAGGTTATTAATAAATGCGGGATTAAGATACTCGTTTTATACAGCTTTTGGACCAGCTGAAATAAACAGTTATGAGGCCGGTCTACCCCGAAATGAAAATACAATAACGGACGTAGAAACTTATGATAGCCGGGAAGTGATTGAAACCTATGGTGGGCCAGAGGTGAGAATTTCAGGCAGGTATTTCTTAACACCTACATTTTCTACCAAATTAAGCTATAATAATACCTATCAATACATTCATACCTTATCTAATAACACAACTGCCGCACCAACCGATACTTATAAGCTTTCAGATAATTATATAAAGCCCCAAAGAGCTAATCAGTTTGCATTGGGATTGTTTAAGAATTTTGATAACAATATTTATGAACTTAGTTTAGAAGGTTATTATAAAACTTCAAATAACCTTTTAGATTATAAAGTAGGAGCCGATTTATTTCTAAATAAAAATATTGAAACTGAAGTTTTACAGGGGGAAGGTGAGGCATACGGAGCAGAGTTACTCTTAAAGAAAAATAAAGGGAGGCTTAATGGCTATTTAGGCTATACGTATTCAAGATCTTTTATAAAACTAGAGGGAGATTTCCAGGAAGAAACAGTTAATAATGGGGAGTTTTTTCCTACCAATTTTGACAAACCCCACGATTTTAGTGCGGTACTAAATTATAAGCTTACCCAGCGTTTCAGTTTTTCTGCCAACTTTGTTTATCAAACCGGTCGCCCAGTTACTTATCCTATTGCAAAATATAATTTTAATAATTCTGAATACGTAATGTATAGTGATAGAAACCAGTTTAGGATCCCTGATTATTACCGCCTGGATTTAAGTTTTAATGTGGAAGGAAATCATAAAATTGAAAAATTTGCACATAGTTTTTGGAATATTTCAGTGTATAATGTCTTAGGAAGAAATAATCCATATTCGGTATTTTTTGTAACCGATAGCGGAGAAGTAAAAGCTTACCAGAGTTCTATTTTTTCAATTCCAATTCCAACTATCACCTATAATTTTAGATTCTAGATAACTTAATAAGATTGATGAAATTAATTTTAAAATATAAAATTTTCTTTGCTTTAATTGGCCTTACTGCAACTCTCGCATCTTGTGTAAAAGAAATACCAATTGAAAACGAAGGTTTTGAAGAAGCGCTTGTTGTTGAAGGATCTATAACTAACGAGATAAAACAACAGCGAATTAAGTTGTCTCAGGCTTTTAAAATAGATACCACGGGACCAAATCCCTTATCTGGTGCAATTATTAGGGTTAATGAATATGTTTTTGAAGAAGAAGAACCGGGAATTTATTTTTCAAAAGATAGTTTTGCTGCCCAGCGCGGGATAGATTATCAATTAAGCATTTCTGTAAACGGCCATCAGTATGAATCCCAACCTATGCAATTACCTGAACCCAGTAATATTGGTAGATTAGAATCTAATAGGGTTAATTATCGTGGAGAAGATGGGGTAGCAATAACGCTAAATAATCAAAATACAACGGGAACGGCCAACTTTTACAGGTATGAGTTTATCGAGACTTTTAAATTCACCTCTAACATGTTTAAAACTTCAGATATTATTATAGAGAATGGTATCGCAAAAGTGGTCCCGAAATTAAAAGAAGAATACACTTGTTACCAAACAAACCAATCTCAGGATTTAATTCTTGCTAATACTAACTCACTTTCAGAAGATAGCGTAAATAATCTATTAATAAATTTTATAAATTCAAACCAACCTAAAATCTCTAATAGGTACAGTATTCTTGTAAAGCAATTTGTAATTAGTAGGGAAGCGTATACTTATTATGAAATTCTTGAGGAGTTATCAGGGTCTGATAATCTTTTTTCTCAAAGCCAACCGGGTTTTTTTGCAGGGAATATTTCAAATATTACTAATCCAGATGAAAAAATTATTGGCTTTTTCGACGTTTCATCGGTTTCAACTAAGAGAACCTATTTTAATTACAATGATTTCTATGATCCTGAAAGTATAAGGCCAAAGTTTGTTTCTGATGTTGTATGTGAAGTTACCTTTCCTACAATAGAGCTCTTAAGGGAACAACTGGAGAATAATGCGGTTAGATGGTACGAAACTCCAATTCCTTTGCCGCTAAACCAGGCGCGTCCTGTATATGTTGTGCCACGACGATGTGTAGACTGTACGGTATTTGGCACAAACGAAAAACCTGATTTTTGGGAAGATTAATTTCAAACTTATAAAATGATTAAAAAAATTTATATATTTCTCTTCTTTGCACTAGTTGCCCAAATCGTGACTGCCCAAATTGAAGATGAGGGTATTTTTTTTCAAAATGAAGTGCCAAAAGAACGGGTGTATCTTCACGTAAACAGTAGTTTATTACTTAGTGGAGAAAAATTACTCTATAAGTTTTATTGCCTTAACAGCGAAACCAACAAACTTAGCGAATTAAGCAAAACAGGTTGGGTAATTTTAGTAAATTCAGATATGCAACAGGTTTTTAAACATAAGTTGCAGCTTCAGGGAGGTCAGTCTTATTCAGAATTTTTTATCCCGTCAAATTTACCTTCAGGAGCTTATAAAATTTTAGCATATACCAACTGGATGTTGAATGCTGATCAAAACTATTTTGAACAGGATGTTTATGTTTTAAATCCCTATCAATCAGAAAATAAAGGATTTACTTTAAATGATTCTCAACCAACAATATCAAAAAATATTACTGCTGAAAAAAATACGCCTAATTTTAATTTAAAACTGAAGAAAACTTCATTCTCAACCCGGGAGCAAGTAGTCATCACTCTAGATGGTACTTCTAAAATAGAAGGAAATTTTTCAGTTTCAGTGAGACGAAAAAATAGTTTAAATAAACCTGAATTATGGAGCAGCACTAATTTTAATGAATCATATAAAAATATTCATTGGGATTTTTCAGATACGCTAATACTCCCGGAAGTACGGGGATCCCTTATTACCGGAAAGGTTATTAGTAGCGATAATCAACAAATAAAAAATAATTTAATAATCTCATTTCCAGGGCAGGAGCATCAATTAAAAATTGTTTCAACTGATGAAAATGGTGAATTTAATTTTATAATAGACCAGCCAGTTAATGAAGATGAAGTTTTAATTCAAATTGCCAACAATAAAAATGATAATTATAGTATACAATTAGCACAAAGGCCTCAACCAGATCTCAGCTCAATAACTTTTGAAACTCCAGAGATTTATGAGGGAGTTAAAGAATATATTTTAGAAAAAAGTATTAATAATCAGATTGAAAATGCATATTCGGCTACCAAAGCAGATCGCACAGTATTTCCCGGGAATAAAGGATATTTTTTTGAAGAAGAGCTAGAGAAGTTTAATTTAGATGATTACACCCGTTTTTCTGAGGTTACTCAAACTTTTATAGAAATTATTGAAAATGGTAGAATTAAAAGAAATGCTGATGGAAGCCATAGTATATTAGTACGAAATAGGAATACAAACGGAGAATTTATCTTGCCGGCATTACTCGTAATAGATGGGGTAGTGGTACAGGATCACGATAAATTAGTTTCATTTGAGGCAGAAAGAATTGAAAGTATTGGACTATTAAGAAGTAAATTCTTTTTTGGTCCAGAAATCTACCAGGGAGTTGTAGTTGTGAAAACCAAAGACGGAGATTTTCCTGAAGCTTTTAAAGACAATTCTATAAAGTTACAACCTATTAATACTACCCAAAATCGTAAGAAATATTATAGCCCCGATTATCAATCTGAAAATTTAGAACGCATTCCGGATTATAGATATCAACTCTGGTGGAATCCAACAGGAAAGTTTGAATCTGAAAATAATGAACTCAAATTTTATACCTCAGACCTTACCGGAGAATTTGAAATTAATCTTCAGGGGTTTACCAATAATGGTAAACCAATATCTTTAAAAAAAGATTTTAAGGTAGAATAGGGTATAAATACCATATTATACTTTTGTATATTAAAGATGTAAACGTTTAAAGCTTTTTAAGACGAAAAACAGGTAGCAACCACCAAGAGGTCTATTTTAAATTTTTACCATTCTAAATTTATATGACTTTAAGTTTGAAATATAGAGCGCATTTTTTTCTCATAGCTTTCGCGGTGTGTCTATCCTCTTGTGTAGAAGAAATTCCATTAAATTCAGAAAATTTTGAAGATGCTATTGTGATTGAAGCTCTGGTAACAAATGAGTTGAAAAAACACGAAATAAAACTATCGCAGGCTTTTAAAATAGATTCTACACGTCCTAATCCCTTGTCTGGAGCAAGCATCCAGGTAACAGGAAACCGAGATTATATGTTTGAGGAAGTGGAACCTGGTCGCTATTTTTCTATCGACAGTTTTGCTGCCCGCCCGGGAATAGAATACGAGCTTAATATTCGTGTGAACGGTAAAGAATTTAAATCTGACCCAACGCAACTGACGGGAAATAGTAATATTGGTGAATTAGAAGCTAATAGAATTAATTACCTTGGTGAAGATGGAGTTGCCATTACCCTAAACAATAAATCGTCTCCTGGCGGTACGAACTATTATAGGTACCAATATGTAGAAACTTTTAAGTTTAATTCAAATTATTTTAAGCATAAAGATTTGATTCTTGTAGATGGCTTACCCGTAGAAGTACCCAAGCAAAAGGAAGAATACACTTGTTACCAAACAAATAATTCCCAGGAGATAATACTTGCAAATACAAATTCACTAGCAGAGGATAGAGTGAGCGATTTACTAATTAAATTTATAGATTCAGAAGACCCTAGTCTTTCGAATAGATATAGCCTTTTAGTTAAGCAATATGTAATAAGTAGAAAAGCCTATAATTATTATAAAATTTTAGAAGAGCTTTCAGAATCTAATAATATTTTTTCTCAAAGTCAACCAAGGTTTTTCGATGGAAATATCCAAAGTACAAACAACCCAGATGAAAATGTTATAGGATTTTTCGATGTTTCTTCAGTCAATACAAAAAGAATTTATTTTAATTACGGAGATTTTTATAACCCAGAAGGTATTAGACCGCGATTTGTACCTTTTGCTCTTTGCGAAGAAACTTTACCAAGTCTCGATAATTTAATAGAACAATTAGAAAGAAATGCTGTAAGATGGGGAGGAGTAACCACATCGGGAGGTATCTATGTTTTGCCAGCTCGATGTGTAGATTGTACTTTTTTTGGAACTAATGAAAAACCTGATTTCTGGGAAGATTAATTGAAATTTATTAGCCTTTACTATCAGGATAATCTTCATACCAATCATCAAAGGTTTTCCTGGTTTTATAACTATCGGTGAGAACCTTATAAACAGTATATATGAGTAGAATTTGACCTATAAGGGTTAGATAAAAAATCACCGGAAAATTAATATTAAAATAAACCATGCTAGTTATTACTACTAACAGAAGCGAGGTGATTATTAAATATGTAATTCCATTATTTTTCATAACCTTTAAATTACAGAATATTGCTTACACCAACTCTTAAAGGGGCATTAAAGTATTGTTATGGAATTTAAAATTTTTGGTAATAAGTAATTTATTAACCATCGGGAGATTTAAAAAATAGGTGGTATTTACAGCGTTATTGATTTTAAATTCAGCTCTGTAGCTTCAGCTCTATTTTCTATAATTTTATAGAAGGTATTTACACTGAGGTTTTCAAAAACCTGTGAGGTACCGCTGCCGGCCCATTTAATTGTGATTTTTTGTATTTCTGAAGCCTTTCCTAATCCTATTTGAGCCCTTAAAGTAGAGGCACCAAAACTACCGCCAGAACTAATGGTATGAAATATAGAACGTGTTTTTCCATTTTCCGTAACTAAAACTTCAATTTCACTTCCTATGGCGGCCTTGTTTGCTTCAATTCCTTCTAGTTTTAAGCTTATCCAATTGTTTTCAGCATCATACGGATTAAGATATAGAGAATTAAAAAATTTATCACCTTCATAAGCGCCGCCCATAACTACGTGAATATCCTGGTCACCATCGTTATCAATATCAGAAAAAGAGACGGCGTGGCCTTTTTGTATATGGCCAAAGCCACCTGCTGTGGTCACATCCTGAAACTTTTCCCCTAAATTATTTCTAAAAACCCTGTTTGGAATAATAGACTCGTAACTTACTTCTCCTGTACTCAAATAAATATCAGGATAACCATCATTATCCAAATCGCCGTAATTGGCACCCATAGCGTAGCCTATTTTATCTAATCCAACCGCTGCAGAAACATCGGTAAATGTTCCTTTATTATTTTGATAAAGGCGCATCGTTTCAGCATTATTTCGTTCGCCTAAATACTCTTTAGTAATGTCTGGGACAATGGTGTAAAAATCGCTTTTTCGATATCCGGCTACAAAAATATCCATCCAACCGTCATTATTATAATCAAAAGACCAGGTGGGAAAACTGGAAATTTGCTCACCCAATCCTACTTCAGCTCCTGCTTCTTTAAAACTTATATTTCCCTTGTCATCACTTCCATTATTTAGATATAATAAATTTTTGCTTGAAGCCTGGAGCGTAGAAATATAAATATCCATCCAGCCATCGTTATTATAATCCCCGCTAGTTACACCTTTTATATAAAATGTTTGATCTTTTTTACTCACCGAAAGTCCTACACTGGAAGTTGTGTTAGAAAAAGTACCATCTCCATTATTTTTGAAAAATTCAGAAGGATGAATATTATTTTTTTCAGATTCATTTCCTATAAATAAATCTACCCAACCATCGTTATTAAAATCTGCCCAGGTGGCGGTTTGGGTAGGGTGGAAGGAAAGTAGACCAGATTCAATAGTAACATCGGTAAAAGTGCCATCTCCATTATTTTTAAGTAGAGAATTTGGATGTTTACCTAAAGTTCCCATCCAGGCACCCCGCATTACAAAAACATCTAGAAAACCGTCGTTATTATAATCTGCCTGTACCATATTCAGGCCACCTGTAACTAATTCTAAACCGGCAGTTTTTGTTTTTTCTGTAAATGTTCCATCTCCATTATTTATAAAATACCTAAGATTATCTGAAGGCGACCAACTGGAAACCAATACATCTAAAAGATGATCGTTATTAAAATCATCTACAATTCCGCCACCTGATAGCTCATTGACATTTAAACCTAATTTGGGGGCAATATCTTCAAATTTCTTCAGTGGATAATCAGATTCAAAAGCCCTTTCAGAAATTAACCATTTTTCGGGAACACCTTCAGGATATTCTCCTAAAGTCATATAAGCAATATTCAAAAGCCATTTACTATTATAATCGTGTGAATTTTGTCTTAAGAATTCTTCATAAAGTTTAATGGCATTCCTGGAGCCATTAGGAACCTGGTGAAAGCCTTTTGGATTAATTGGAATAATACAGGATGCTGAAGCATCATGATGATGTATACAGTTTTGCTGTTCACCCAGGCGCATATAAGCCAGAGCGAGTAAAGGGCCTATACTTTCTTCTTCATGAGCTTCCAGTTTGTATAATAGCAGCCCGCCGCTACTTGCATCTCTTAAATTTTCCAGGATAGTAATAGCTTCTTCGGTTCTACCGGCGTATAACAGGGCACGCGCTCTTTTAAGATTATATCTTTCTTTTTGGTTTTTTGGTGCCACTTGTGCTATGCTATCAAAATATGCTGCTCTTACTGAAGACGCATAAATATTTTCGGGTACAAAAAATTGATTTTCGGCTGTTTCCTCTAGAAGTTCAGGCATTGTCTTTTTATTGTCACAGGAAACAAAGACTAAAACTGAAAATAGGGTAGTAAATAGATACTTCATGATTTTATAAGGTAATATTACCTTTATTTCTATCTAAATGAATTGGATTTGCTGACTGATACAGATAGGTGAAATTGAATTATTTAATTTATTAAACCTAAGGAAATAAAATATTTTTATGAAGTGCCTTCAAATCTTTTTTTAATAATAGAAGGAAAATATTATATAAGGGTGTAAATGCCGAAACGTACGAGGAACCTCTGCTAATACTTCAGTTTAAGACATAAAAAAACCACTTAGGTTTCTAAGTGGTTTATATTAAGTCGGGGTGGCAGAACGCTTATAAAACGCTGAAACCGCCAGTATTTATATGGTTTCACGCAGATCCAGTTTTTTGAACTCACGATTAACTCACAATTTAAATAGAACGTATTGGTACAGTTTGATATTCTGACCTAATCAAATATACAAATAATTGTCTAAGAAATTAAACAGTTTTTATGGCCTTGATATACCCCGAAAAAGTACTCCCTAAATTCCATGAGAAACTATGGGTATTTTTAAAGCAAAGAAAAAACGATGAAACGATGCAGTAGTGATGCGGTTGTAAACTCAATATCATCAAGGCTTGCCGGAAGATTTTCATCAAAGCATCAATATAGAGCACAACAGAATAGAAAATCCTCCGATAATTTCTTCTTTTTTTGATGAAATGATGCCAGATATAAATAAGACCAGTAATATTGGGGATTTTCAGCCGCATCGTTTCCACATCACTTTTCCATCAAAAATAAAACGATGCGGAAATTTGTATAGATTTTTGCAGGTTTTGATATAAAAAAGCTAGTTAAAAAAGAAAAATATAGCCCCCAAATCTACCATAACTTACAGCGCTGGATCCTATGCTGTTTTTATAGCGTACGGGAAGTTAAGTGAAAAATAAAAACAGCATAGGGCGCAAAACCAATTTGCTTTTTATAATACCAGTAAATTTTAGCCTGTTTTCAGGGTGTTCCAGCCCGTTTACTGGTAATCTCTCCTTCACTTCACTACTCCGGTATAAAACTAGTGGTCTAATTCGGATTAAGTTTTGATCCTACTTTCAACGGTTTTACTGAGGATTTCAGGCTATTTGAGGTAAATTTTATCGTTTTAGCGGCAAGTTTTTTATTTTAAAACCTTTGCAACCATCGGGCGCAAAGCAAGATTGTCATTACAATGACACATCTTGCTTTCCTTTTCTTTAATGCATTTGGAAAACGAGCTACTAATTCAGTTTAATAATTTCGAGATTTTACTCAAAGAAAAATTTTAACTGCCTAAGTTCGCCATCATCTAGATAATAAAATTTACTTTTTTCATCTGGAGCATTTTCCTTTTGCCGGTGAAAAGAAAAAATATTCTAAATCAGGATGGACTGATTTATTCCGCTATTTTTATTTACTTCTTCCAGAGCCGTCGCATTACCTTTTGTTGCCATTCATCTTCAAGCTTTTAAATTATAGAGGAGTTATAAAAGCGTAGCGGTTATGCACTCCGGTTAATTTTAAAGCTTGTTTTTTTAGCATCAAAAGGTAAGGTGAAGCAAGAAGGTATAAAAAAACTCTGAAATCCTGATCGGTGAATTTTAGTTACTGCCCAGGCGGACTTGAGTCAAAAAGATTTTTCGATATTATTCTTTCAGTATTTAACATTCTAAGCTTTTTGGCTCGTGTCCAGGACAATTAGTAATGAACCCCTTTTGTAAAAATGGTGCTTTTGCGAAGTGGAAGTAAAAGTGGTGAATGGATACCATTTTAATACTTACTGGCTACTGTCATCTTTATTTTACGGAACTTTCCAAACAGGTATATCCCCTAGGGTGGATATTTTTTTAAAGTTTCAAATTTAAAAGTCCTGTAAAATCAGGGTTTTGTTAAAAAAGAAATCGAATAGCATCGCTCTGCGTGTTACCCTTTTGCTGTCATTCATTTTTAATTTTTTCCACGCTTTGCAACCAGATATTCTGCTCGGTAGACTCCTTAGTAAAATAGAATTAAACTGATGTTCTTCTATAGTACTATTCCATTTTTGTAAAAACTAACTTTTATTAAGATAATCTAATCCCCACATTCATTAAATTTATTCAATATAATTTTTTTTTCAGAAAAACTATACACAATGGTTCTTGTATTGCATTCGTGTATATATAAGGTTTTGTCTTCTTTCCAATTTGGAGAATACTGATCTTTATAAACCCGATTTATTAGTTTACTATTTATATACTTTTTTCCATCTTTAATTAAGCCTTGATACTTTCTATAATAATATGGATACCGATTTTCAGTTCCTTCAAGAGATTTTTCAAATTCATAAACTTCTTCAGGGGAAAGATTATATGTTTCACGATATCTTTCAGAAAAATATTCCTTACAGAGTATTACTCCTTCTATCCCTTCGTAGGTAATTTCTCTATATTCTTGAGAGTAAGATTGATTGATATAAAAAAAAATAAGGAAAAATATTTTTTTTAATATCATTTTCTGGTCTTTCTAAGGTATTTAATCCATTTATTCTTTTTCTGAATTATTTTTGATAAAAACCTAGGTTTTTATTTACATTCATAGTTTTTATTATAAATAATTTTATCCGTCAAAATATTATAGATAATTCCTCTTACCCCGCAAGTGTGGATATAAACCGTTTTATCTTCTTTCCAATTGGGATTATTATATTGATGCAAAGTATTATTTTTAAGCATTTTAACTGAAATAAGTTTTTGATCATCTTTTACAATTCCTTCATATTTCCTAACATACGATTTATAAGGTTTGCCTAGTTCATCTAATTTTTTTTCAAATTTATGTACTTCAGAAACCTTTAAATTAAATACCTCATGAGTTTGAAGATATTCATCAGTGAAATAACTTCGGCATAAGATCACTCCTTCACGCCCCATATAATTGGTTTCAACATACTCCTGCGAAAAGAGAAGATTATACATTAAAGTAAAGAACAATAAACTTAAGGTCTTAATATTCATAATTTTTCAGGTTTTTCGTGTACGTAATTACTGCAACTATTTCCTTTATTTGCTTGTTTTTCATAATAATCCTCATATTCGGCTGCTAAACTGGGATGATCGTCTTCAAAATTACTCCATGCCAATGTTCCCTCCAAACCTGCCCAGGCTAAAGCTTTATATTCCCAATCATCGTGAGAAGTTCCATTGGCTCGATCAAATTCTTTTAAACCTTCAATAATTCTCCCTCTATACATATCTGCCATATGATTGTGCATAAACGTTGGAATATTTTGATCTTCAGGATCAACTAACTGATACCAAGCTGAATAGTAATTCCAATAAGTCGGAAAATGATTTTCTAGTTCTGAATCAGGTTCAGGGTATTGATATACAGAAATCATTTTTCGCATAACTTCGGCATGTAATGCTTCATGAAGCATAGTTCTTGCCAACGAAATCGACGAAGCATTATCTACATAATGCTGATTTAGAGAAATATTTATAAGTTCATTATTGTTTGTTGCGTATGTTGTTCCATTTACGTCCTCAGGCAAAGCTCTAATATCCCATTCTATATGAGCTACAGGTGCTTCTCCCATAAAATCTTTTAGGACATTGTGCATAGTACCTGTGTTTTTTAGTTTAGAATAGACTTGATTTGCACATTCGTTATCTTCCAATTCTCCGTCATATATATGCTCCAACCATTCATATAATTGTTGGTCAAATTCAGATGATGAATCTCCTGAGGAGGAAGAGCCCCCAGTACCGGATCCGCCGGAATCTCCAGTTGAGGGGTGACCATAGCCCGCTGGAACCACACACCATTGTATTCCTGTGGGTGTTACACTTCCGTCGCTAAAAACTTCTACAAGTTCATAGCAAACTTCCTGTTCTGATTTATTATTCTGACGCTTAGATTTTTTTTCGGTCTTTTGAAGATCCTTAAGGTTGGTTTCAATGATAAAAATGTTATTATTTTTAAATATGTCAAAAAATAAATCTTCTCCGTTTAATTTTAATTTTTTATTTGACCCAACTAAATAAGAAAAGATATTGTCTGTGGTCTTATCTCTTAATATTATTAGAGCAAATTTATTTAAAACTTTATCTGATAATTTTATTTGATAGTTTTTGATAAATTTTATTTTAACCTGAGTAATTGAATAGTCCTCAAATTCAAAATGTTTTGCATTATTCCATTTTATCTTATCAATAAAATCGAGTATATCATTTTCTTTTTTATTCTGCTTTTGTAAGATGAACCAATCTTTGATAGGTTTAATAGAATCTTGATTATTAATATGACCTATTTGCTCATTTTCTGTAATTGGATCTTCCGTTTCACATCCGCTTAATAAAATACAGAAAAGGAAAAGGAAAACTTTAAAATAATTATTTTTCATTTGTTGATTTGTAAGGTAAGTTTTTTTAAAAAATTTATAACTGCAATTAAACAAATAAAGAAAAGAGAAAAAAACAATAATCCTATTGATATTCGATTTTGACCCACAGGCTGAACGAATTTTCATACAAATTAGTTTGGATCAACTGTATTTCATTAGGAGAATTCAAAAAATCCATTCCCATTTAAATACGTATTGCTATTCAGCCAAAGTTAAATCAGTAGAAATCTTGCTATTTCCCCTTAATTTAGCATTCATAGTTTTCATCTATATTTATTATACAAATCAAGATACTGATATTTATTTAGTTATATTTCACCTCGAAATATCCCATAAAATAGCTGTTAAGGAAGCTTTAAATTTATTCCCAAAAGATCCAGGTTTTATTATCAAAAACATTAATTAGGTTTAATTTTTATTATTTAATTTCATTCTCAGAGAGTCCATATCACTTGAAATTTTAGAATCAATTACCCGGGCATAAATTTGAGTAGTCGATAATTTGGTATGTCCCATAAGTTTAGATACCGTTTCTATAGGAACTCCATTAGCTAAGGTTACTGTGGTAGCAAAAGTATGCCTGGCTGAGTGGAAGCTTAATTCCTTATCGATTTTTACGGCTTTGGTTATTTCCCGTAAATATTGATTGGTTTTATGGTTGGAGTATACGGGAAGTAAAATATCACTGGAACATACTTTTGGATGATCCTGGTATTTTTCCAGAATACGTTCGGCTTCTTCTAACAGTGGGATTCTCAGCATCGTATTGGTTTTAATCCTTCGGGTATAAATCCATTTTTTTCCATCCACACCAATTTGAATATGCTTTTTCTTTAGCTCCTTGACATCTCCATAAGGCAAACCGGTATAACAACAGAATACAAAAATGTCACGATTGATTTTATGGGTACTTCTTGTAAATTTTTTGTCTTTTATCTTTTGTAATTCTGCTTTGGATAAGTACACCATATCTACCTGGTCAAATCGGAGTTTAAACCTTTTAGTTGGGTTCTTTTCAATCCAGTCTAAATCTTCGGCCAGGCGCATCAATTTTTTAAAACGTTCCATATGTTTCATTACACCGTTATTCTGAAGGCTTGGTAAACCTCGTAAATAACTTTCAAATCCCAGTGTAAATTGATAGTCAATCTGCTTTAAATAAATATCTGAAGTATGATATTGCACTATTAAATAATCTTTTAGGTAGTTTTCTGTAGTTGCATAATTTTTCATAGTCCCATACTTTAAAACCTTATCCATTTTCTCTTTGTGATAATTGATTAAATAGATTAGGGTAAAATGCTTCTGGTCAGTCCCAATAAATCTAGCCTTGACCGTCTGCGTGTTTACTAGCAGCCCTTCTTTGGTAAGGCTGTCATAGGTTTTATAGAGTTGTGCCTTGGTTTCATCAATTTTTTTATTGATCTGGCGGCTTTCCATACTACTACCGATAAGTTTACTGGCAGCTTGATTCCACTTGTCCGCCGGGATAGTGCGTTTTAAACTAATTTCTAATGATTTGCCGTTAACGGTAATTCGGGCATAGAGGAGGGCTAATTCAGATTGTTTTTTCTTTTTACGAATAATAAAAGAAATGGAAAAGGTTTGACTGGTGCGCATAGCTTTGTTGTTTAAATGAAACAATTATTAAGGCGAAAGTCAAACTAACAATACGTAATTATAGAGTATCAGTAATCTAAAAATACAAAAAAAATAGCTCACGATTAACTCACAAATTCACCGTGAACTCACGATTAACTCACATTAAATTTAACACTTTTTGTTAAATTTTGAGCACAAAAAGAAAGGGTAACTATATGAAAACCATATAATTACCCTTAATTTGTGTTAAAATATAACTTGTTAAAGTCGGGGTGGCAGGATTCGAACCTGCGGCCTCCTGCTCCCAAAGCAGGCGCGATAACCGGGCTACGCTACACCCCGAGTAATTTTTTAATCGCGCTCGACGCGATAACTGGCCAGAGGATATCCCAACAATATTGAGACTATACCTATAGCTTAAGCTTACTAGCTTAAAAATTTTAGCCTTTCCGATCCAAAATACTCTTTCAAAAAGCAGTCCGGGAGACGGAGGAAGATTATCCCTATCTTTTCCAGAAGAAAAAGGAGAATAAAAATCCGCAGACTAAAAAATCTTGCGGAGAGACCGGGATTCGAACCCGGGCATCCCGAAGGATGACAGCTTAGCAGGCTGCTGCATTACCACTCTGCCACCTCTCCAATATTTAAGAACGTGCAAACAATTTTGCGGTTGCAAATGTAACTTTTACTTACTTACCTTCCAAACTTTTTTAGGCTAAAGAATGCAATAAAATAAGTAGTAATTTTTAAACGCTTTGACATCAGAATTTTAAGATTAAAAGTTTTTAAACATTTATTTCTTCCTGGTCTATTAAGCGCGCTACATTTTTAATAATTCGTTGGTGATTCTTTACAAACGGATTGCTTTTATCCCAAACATAGCCTGCGAGAACTGCACAAATTTGTTCTTTTATTTCAGTTTTTGGCATTTCATGGAAAAACAATTTTTGCAAATTCCCGGTATACCATTCTTTTACATAACTGCTAAATACCGAAATTCCTTTTTGCATATATTCAGCATAATCTTTTTCCCAATTTACAGCCTTACCTTCAACTTCAAGTTTGGCAAGCTTGGCAGCCTGCAAACCAGATTCGGTGGCAAAGGCAACTCCCGATGAGAAAATGGGGTCAAGAAACTCGGCGCTGTTTCCGCATAAAGCGAATCCGTGGCCATACATTTTCTTTACATTTCTTGAAATATTTGGAATTTTTATCGGGTTAAAAAGAAATAATTCCTCGTCAAATCTGCCCCGGTAATATTTCAGTTCTTTGAGCATTTCCCTAAAGGCTACTGAATTATCACTACTAAAACCTTTAAACCACTCATCCTCGCTAACGAAACCGAGACTGGAATTTCCATTTGAAAAAGGAAAATACCAAAACCAGGTTTTTGTATCCAAAACTTCAAAGGTTATCAATTCACCTTCTTTTCCTTTTGGTCTATTTGTTTCTTTAATATGAGTAAAGATTGAAGAATTACCCGTAATTTTCGGAGAAGTATTCAAGTCTAATTGCTTAGCTAAAACCCGACCGTTACCGCTGGCATCAATTATAAAATCAGCGTTTATCTCGATATTTTCTTCAGAGTTGATAAGAATTTCAGTAGTCGATTTTTTCCCGTAGAAATTCACATTAAAAACTTCGGCACCAAAGAATATTTCTACGCCCTGTCGCTGAATTTCATTTGCCAAAACCAGGTCAAAATCGGCTCGTGGTACCTGCCAGGTCCAATCCCAACCATTGCCATATTTTTCACTAAAATCAAATTCACCAACTTTTCCGTTTTTTATAAACCTAGCGCCATATTTTTTCTGAAATCCGGCTGTCATAATAGCGTCCAGTAATCCAGCTTCCTCAAAATTTTCCATACTCTTAGGAAGTAAACTCTCACCTATACTAAAACGCGGAAAATTACTTTTTTCTACCACCAAACAATTAACCCCGTGCTTTTTCAAATAACCGGCAGCAACCATTCCAGATGGTCCTGCGCCAATAATTAAGATTTGGGTTTCAAGTTTTTTCATTTTAAAGGTTTCAACTATTTGGATCTCCATTAAATATTCATTCTAAATCGAAAATCAGCAATTTTAAATACGGTCTAAATATAGTACATTTGTTAAGATTCTTAACAATAATGCGGCCTATGCTCCAAATTAATGATGCCCTTAGCCTGGAAGATTTTTACAAGGTTTTGTTTGAAAATACTGAAATTCAGTCTTCTTCACAAAATCTTTCCAAAATTGAATCCAGTTTTGAGTTTCTAAAAGATTTTTCTCAGAATAAGGTGATATATGGCGTAAACACGGGTTTTGGCCCAATGGCCCAGTATAAGATAAAAGATAAGGACCGTATACAACTTCAGTATAATTTAATTAGAAGTCACGCTTCAGGTGCCGGGAAACCTATGGAACCGCTGTATGTAAAAGCGCTGATGCTTGCGCGTTTAAATACGCTTTCCCTGGGGAAATCTGGCGTACACAAATCTGTGGCTGAAGTTATGCAACAGCTTATCAATAAAAATATTACCCCATTAATTTTTGAACATGGTGGAGTAGGAGCTTCGGGAGATTTGGTGCAATTAGCGCATTTAGCGCTGGTTTTAATTGGAGAAGGAGAAGTTTTTTATAAAAATGAACGTCGTGAAACTAAAGAGGTTTTTGCTGAAGAAAATATTCAACCTATAAAAATTGAAATCAGGGAAGGCCTGGCTTTAATGAACGGTACTTCGGCAATGACCGGCATTGGGATTGTAAATATAATTTACGCCAAACGCCTGCTCAATTGGTCGGTTTTTTGTTCTTCGGCTATTAATGAGATCGTTCAGGCTTACGACGATCATTTATCTGAAGAGTTAAACACCGCTAAAAAACATATAGGCCAGCAAAAGATCGCTGAAACAATGCGAAATCATTTAAAAGACAGTAAACTTACGCGAGACCGTAATGAGCATTTGTATAATGATACGGCCGATAAAAACACGTATTTTAAAGAAAAAGTACAGGAATATTATAGTTTGCGCTGCGTGCCACAAATTTTAGGTCCGGTTTATGACACCATAGAACATACCGCCAAAATCCTTATCGAAGAAGTAAATTCTGCCAACGATAATCCTATTATAGATGTGGAAAACGAGCATGTGTATCACGGCGGAAATTTCCACGGAGATTATGTAGCTCTGGAAATGGATAAATTAAAATTGGTGGTTACTAAACTATCAATGCTGGCGGAACGTCAACTCAACTATTTATTGAATAATAAACTCAACGATATTTTACCGGCATTTGTAAATCTTGGAAAACTGGGATTAAATTTTGGATTGCAGGGCGCGCAATTTACCGCGGTTTCTACAACTGCCGAGAATCAAACTTTAGCTAACCCAATGTATATTCACAGTATTCCAAACAATAATGATAACCAGGATATTGTGAGTATGGGCACTAATGCAGCGAATATTACAAAAACTGTTATAGATAATGCTTTTGAAGTACTTTCGGTAGAAATTATTACTATTGTGCAGGCTTTGCGGTACCTGGATTTTGATGAAAAACTATCAAAAAAAACCCGGGAGATTTTTAAGGAAATGAATAAAATTATCCCTGAAATAAAAGAGGATTTCCCCTTGTATAAAACCAACGCCGAAGTAAAAGATTATCTAAAAAATAACGAAGTTTATTAAGAATGTGAGGTCTAGCACAGTTGAGACCTACCTGAAACCTAAGATTAAATGAAATACGCCCTCATCACCGGTGCTTCTCGTGGAATTGGAAAAGCTATTGCTTTAAAAATAGCCCAGGAATTGCAGTATAATATTTTACTGAATTACCAATCCAATGCCGAAGCTGCGGAATCTACCAAAAAACTAATTGAGGCTGAAGGCGTAAACTGTAATTTGCTGCAGTTTGATGTGGCTGATGCTGAAAGAACTTCTAAAGCGCTTGAATATTTCAATAAAGATAATCCGGAAGCAGAAATTGGAATCATTGTAAATAATGCCGGGATAAACCGCGACGGACTTTTTATGTGGATGAAACCTGAAGACTGGCATTCGGTAATCAACACTAGCTTAAACGGTTTTTACAATGTTACCCAGCCTCTATTAAAAGATATGCTGAAAAGGCGCTATGGTAGAATTATCAATATTGTTTCACTTTCCGGATTAAAAGGCAATGCCGGCCAGGTAAATTATTCGGCGGCAAAAGGAGCGGTGGTCGCTGCCACGAAAGCTCTGGCGCAGGAAATTGGTAAAAGAAAAGTTACTGTAAATGCTGTAGCGCCCGGTTTTATCACTTCAGACATGACAGCCGATTTTGATGAAAATGAACTTAAAAAATTGATTCCCTTAAATCGTTTTGGCGAAGCCGAGGAAGTAGCCGATTTGGTGAGTTTTCTCGCTTCAAAGAAAGCTTCTTACATTACCGGTGAAGTCATTAATATTAACGGCGGACTCTATTCATAAATTATGTCTAATTGGAAAGGACAATCGCGTGGTACCGTTCTGGGATTAAGGATCTACGTTTTTATAATTAAAACTTTCGGGCTTGATGCTTCTTATTTTGTCCTTCTTTTTGTAGCTTTTTACTTTATTTTCTTCGCTTTTAATTCTACTAAAAGTGTTTATTATTTATTTCGAAAAAGATTAGGTTTTTTAAAAATTAAAGCGGCTTTAAATGTTTATAAAAGCTATTTTACCTTCGGAAGAATTCAATTAGATCGCGTGGCTATAGCTTCTGGATTAAAACATAAATATAGCTTTGAATTTGATGGGATTCAGAATATCCAAAACTTACTTCAACAGAAAAAAGGAGGAATTTTACTTACCGCTCACATTGGAAATTTTAATCTTGCAAAACATTTTTTTGATGAAACCAACAATCATCATATTGTAAACCTGGTGGTAACCGATTTAGAGCACGAGGAAATTAAAGACTACCTGGATTCGGTTACAGGGAAATCGGCTATAAAACTCATTGTTTTAAAAGAAGATCTTTCCCATATTTTTGAGATGAACCGTGCACTTCAAAACAACGAGCTCCTGGTTTTTGCCGCAGACCGGTATACCGAAAATGCTAAGACTTTTACTCAAGATTTTATGGGAAAACCAGTGAAATTTCCGCAGGGACCATTTAAATTAGCGGCCCGTAATGAAATTCCTGTATTATTTGTACATATTATGCGAGAGAAGAATTTTCATTATCATTTTTATGCCAGGCCTTATAATCCTGAGAATAATGATGCGAAAAATCTATTAAAAGCTTATCTTGAAAACCTGGAAATTATGCTAAAAAAGTATCCGCATCAATGGTATAATTATTACGATTACTGGAACGATTTCAGCTAAAAAAAACAGCTTATGGCAGAAAATTTACTCAAAGAACCAATTAGAGAATTAGACCGAATTCTGCAGTTAATTCCACAAAAACCTCCATTTGTTATGGTAGACAGTTTATTGGAATACACCGATAAGACCGGCACTACCGGGTTCACCATACCTATGGATAATATTTTGGTGGAAGATGCCATTTTTTCTGAACCGGGTCTTATTGAGCATATGGCCCAAAGTATGTCGCTTTGGCGTGGTTACGAAGGATTTTTAAGCGGACTGGATAAACCAAAAACCGGTTTTATTGGCGCTATTAAAGCTGTTGAAATCCTTGAACTTCCAAAAGCTGGAACTAAATTAGTCACGTACGTAGAAATCCTTCAGGAGTTTATGAATGTAACTTCGGTTGGTGCACGTACTTTTGATGAAGAAGGAAAGCTTTTAGCCACTTCAGAAATGAAAACTGTTACTGTAGATTAATATGCTGGAGAAATCCTTAACCACCATTACAAAATTAAGAGTCCGTTTTCACGAGTGTGATCCGTTGCAAATTGTATGGCACGGCAACTATCTAAAATATTTCGAAGAAGGTCGTGAAGATTTTGGCCGCGAACACGGTATTTCTTACTTAGATGCTCAAACTAAAGGTTTTTCCACACCAATTGTAAAATCTATTTGCGAACACAAATTGCCTTTAAAATATAGCGATTCGTTTCAGGTGGAAACCACTTTTATAAATTCTGAAGCTGCAAAAATAAATTTCAGTTATAAAATTTTTAAAGGGGAAGACCTGATTTGCACCGGAGAAACGCTACAGGTTTTTCTGGATGAAAACCGGAAATTGATATTAAATAATCCGCCGTTTTTCTTAGATTGGAAAAAGAAAATGAAGCTGCTTTAATGAAGAAACTCTACCTGTTAGAAGATGCGATTATTTCTCCATTGGGATTTTCTACCAAAGAAAATATCCAGGCCATTCGTGAGGGAAAGTCGGGTTTAAAATTTCAGAAACCAGAATTTACCGAAAACCAATTTTTTGCCGGAATTATTGATGAAACACTATTAAACCAGGTTTTTTCAGAAATTGGAGCTATTGAAAAGTTTACCAAACTGGAAAAAATGATCCTGCTGGCAGTAAAGCAGCTCCTGGACAAAAATAAAAACCTGGATTTAACAGAAACTGCGCTAATTCTTACAACCACCAAAGGAAACATAAACCTTTTAAAAGAACCTGGCGATTTTCCTGAAAGTCGTTTAAAATTAAGTAAATTGGGTAAAATTGTTGCTAATTTTTTCGGTTTTAAGCAAACACCCATAATTCTTTCCAACGCCTGTATTTCCGGAGGATTAGGCCTTGCAGTGGCAAGAAGGTTGGGGAATTCTGAAAAATTTACAAATGCCATAGTTGTTGGAGCGGATTTGGTGAGTGATTTTGTGATCTCGGGTTTTAATTCATTCCAGGCTTTAAGCACTGAAGCCTGCAAACCTTTTTCAAAAGAACGGGACGGGATTAGCCTTGGAGAAGCCGCAGCAGCTATCATGGTAAGTACTGAAAAGCCCGAGATTTCAAATGTTATCAGTTTGATTGGTGATGCTTCTGCGAATGATGCCAACCATATTTCGGGGCCTTCGCGGACCGGGGAGGGTTTATATATAAGCATTCAAAAAGCGCTAAAAGATGCATCAATTTCCGCAGAAAAAGTCGGGCTTTTATCGGCACACGGCACGGCTACGGTATATAATGACGAGATGGAAAGTATTGCATTTCATAGATCTGGTTTGCAGGAAGTGCCAATTCATAGCTTAAAAGGTTTTTATGGGCATACTTTGGGCGCTTCAGCTTTATTAGAAAGTATTATAACCAAACATTCGATGCTGAATAATGAATTAATTGCTTCTAAAAATTTCGGCGAATTGGGAGTTTCGAAGTCTTTAAATATTATTCAAAGTAATAAACACAAAGAAATCTATTATGCCCTAAAAACCGCGTCGGGATTTGGCGGATGTAACCTGGCTTTGGTTTTTAAAGCAGAAAAAGAATAAAATGTCAAATCAATTTTACATACAGGATTGGGTAAAGATTAAAAACGGTGAAATTTTTAATTCAGGAAAATTGATTTTTGAATCTACAGAAAAGGAACTTAATCTTTTTCTAAAGGAATGCTATGAATTTTTAGAAATAAAGTATCCTAAATTTCACAAAATGGACGGACTGTCAAAATTGGGAATTTTGGGTTCAGAAATTATTTTCAGAAAAAATAAACCCACAAAAGATACCGCCCTGGTAATCTCAAACAATGCTTCCAGCCTGGAAACCGATAAGCAATTTCAGGAAAGCACAAAAACTTTTGCGTCGCCTGCGTTGTTTGTTTATACACTTCCAAATATAGTTTTAGGTGAAATAAGTATTAAATATAAATTGCAAAGTGAAAATGCCTTTTTTATTTCAGAAGATTTTAATGCCGGCCTGCTAAAAGATTATTCAGAATCCCTGTTATCTTCAGAAAAAACTTCCAGGGTGCTTTGTGGTTGGTTAGACTTGCAAAATGGCGAATATGATGTATTTTTGTGCCTGGTTTCAAAGGAAAAAAACATTCCATTTTCTGAAGAAAGCCTCAAAAAATTATATTGCGCTGAAAATGACAAACCTACACACCGAACTTAAAGAAAGCATCATCGAGCAACTTAACCTGGAAGATATGGAACCTGCCGATATAAGCAACGACGAACCGCTTTTTGGCGATGGTCTTGGCCTGGATTCTATAGATGCATTGGAGCTTATTGTGCTTTTGGAAAAAGATTATGGGATAAAACTCACCGATCCAGCTCAGGGAAAAGAAATTTTTGTCTCCATAAACCAAATGGCTCAATTTATTGAAGAAAACCGAACTAAATAATTTATGAATAAAAGTGTTGCCGTTACCGGAATGGGGATTATCTCTGCGATTGGCAACAACACTGCGGCAAATTATAATTCTTTAATTTCAGGAAAGCACGGTATTTCTACTCCTGAAGTTCTAAAAACAATTTATAAGCATTTGCCTGTGGGGGAAATAAAAATTTCTAACGAAAGCATTGCTAAAAAATTAAACCTTCCGGAAAATCATAGTTATACACGGGCTGCTTTATTAGGAGCGTTGGCCGTGAAAGAAGCCATATTCCAGGCTAATCTTAAATTAGATGGAGATACTGGTTTTATTTCGGGCACCAGCGTTGGGGGAATGGATGCTACTGAAACCTATTTCAAAGATTTTTCAGAAGGGAAAACTGATAATAACCGATTTATTCGTGCGCAGCATCCCGGTTTTACTACGGAAAAGATCGCGGAGTATTTTGAAGTTAACGGGTTTGTAAGTACAATAAGTACCGCCTGTTCTTCTGGAGCTAATGCGATAATGCTGGGCGCTAGAATGATTAAAACCGGAAAGCTGAAACGGGTAATTGTTGGCGGAACAGACTGTCTCACAAAATTTACACTTAACGGATTTAACTCTTTAATGATTCTATCTAATGAACAATGCAAACCTTTTGATGAAAACCGTAAAGGATTAAATTTAGGCGAAGGCGCTGCCTATTTAGTTTTAGAAGCTGAAGAGGAAATTAATGGTAAACCGGTTTTAGGGCGAATTTCAGGATATGGTAATGCTAACGATGCATTTCACCAAACTGCGTCTTCAGAAAATGGGGAAGGAGCTTTTTTAGCTATGCAAAAAGCTTTAAAAACTGCGGGAATTCCTGTCGAAAAAATTAATTATATAAATGCCCACGGTACCGCAACCAAAAATAATGATAAGGCTGAAAGTGCAGCTCTGGAGAGAATTTTTAGCAATAAACTTCCAGATTTTAGTTCAACAAAAGCTTTTACCGGGCATACTTTAGCAGCAGCGGGAGCTTTGGAAGCGGTTTATAGCTTGTTAGCAATTCAAAATGAACAGGTATTTCCAAACCTTAATTTTTCTAATCCAATGCTAAATCCTGGGTTTATACCGGTGACTAATTTGAAGGAAAAACCTATAGATTACGTGTTATCAAACTCTTTTGGCTTCGGGGGAAATTGTACTTCTTTAATTTTTAGTAAAAATGGGATATAAGATCTATATAAATGGGATTGGGAGTATTTCTGCTCAGGAGGAAGATTTATTTTCCAGAGGATCTGCAACTATTTATCGGGAGAACATTTTTCCTGCAATTTCCCCAAATTATAAAGAATTTATAAAACCTATGGCTTTAAGGCGAATGTCTAAAGCCATAAAAATGGGAGTTACTTCAGCCAAAATTGCTTTAAAAGAAGCCAAAGTTGAAGTTCCCGGTGCAATTATTACCGGAACAGGCGAAGGCTGCAAACAGGATACCGAGAAATTCCTGGAAAATCTGCTCGATTTGGACGAGAAATTATTGACTCCAACTTCTTTTATCCAATCTACCCACAACACGATTGGGGGGCAAATAGCCTTAAATTTAGGATGTAAAAATTATAATGTGACTTACACCCAAAATTCGGTTTCCCTGGAAACTGCTTTGCTGGATGCCCAAATGCAGTTCAATGAAAATCCTGAAATTGGTTCAATATTAGCTGGAGGAGTAGATGAGATTTCAGAAAAAATCACTTCATTTCAAAAACTTGATGGTCAGTTAAAACTGAATCCCATTAAAAATCTTGATCTACTGAGGGAAGATTCTACTGGTACGATTACTTCAGAAGGTGCACATTTTTTTGTCCTTTCTAAAGAAAAGAAGGAAAATACTTATGCTGAATTTCAAAGTGTTTCTATAAAAAATGTGATTAAACCTGAAACTATTATTAATGAAATTGAAAATTTTCTGGCAAAAAACAACCTGAATAGTACAGCTATAGATGCAGTTATTTTAGGAAAAAATGGAGATAATAGGTACGATTATTTTTATAAAAATCTTCAAAGAAAATTGTTGAAAAATAAACCTCAGTTAGCTTATAAGCATCTTGTGGGCGACTTTGATACGGCGTCGGGATATGCAGTTTTTGTGGCTGCTAAAATTCTAAAAACTAGTAAGATTCCTGCAATTTTAAAGCTAAACAATGTTGATTGTAAAATCCCGAAACATATTCTTATTTACAATCAGTATCTTGGCAGGGATCACAGTTTAATGCTACTTAGTGCGGTTTAAAATTATAAATACGGTTATTATCTTTCTGCTTTGCGGAGCTTTGGTACTGACTTTCTTCGGTCTCACCTCATTTTGGTATGTCTTAACTTTTATTATTCTCTACCTGCTTTTTTTACTTACCGTCTCAACGAATGTTAGGTTCAATTTCTTTGTAAACTCTATTAGTGAAAATCGAAATATTATAAATAAACAAGTAGCGATAACTTTTGATGATGGCCCGGTGGAAAATACACTGGAAATTCTAAAGGTTTTAAAGAAATATGAGGTAAAAGCCGGGTTTTTCTGTATTGGAAAGCATATAGAAGCACAACCTGAAATTTTCAGAAAAATTATTGAAGAAAATCATTTGGTTGGCAATCATACATATAGTCATACCCGTAAAATGGGAGCTTTACCCGTTTCTACCCTGGTGCGTGAAATAGAAGAATGTAATAGAATTGCCGAAGAAACCGCCGGGATAAAAATGAATCTTTTTAGATCGCCTTTCGGAATTGTAAGTCCCAAAACGCAAAAAGCTCTTCAAAAAACAGGAATGCAATCTATAGGCTGGAGCATTAGGTCTTTTGATGCGGTACTTTCTTCAGAAGAAATTATTCTGAATAGAATTAAAAAAAGGCTTAAACCGGGAGCGGTAATCCTTTTGCACGATAATAATGCTAAAACCGTCAATATACTGGAACAGTTGTTGCTATTTTTGAAAAATAATCAATATGAGGTTGTAAGACCTGATAAATTATTGGAAATCAATGCGTATTCTTAATATTCTAATTTTATTTCTAAGTCTGAATTTAGCGGCACAGGAGGAGCTTTCTAAAGATGAAATATCTCAATTTCAGGAGGAAATGATGACTAAAGCTAACGAGCTCACCACTCTGGAAGCCGACTTTATACAAACCAAAAAGATTGAAATGATCACAGAAGAATCTGTGAGCCGCGGCAAACTTTATTATCAAAACCCTGAAAAATTAAAATGGGAATACGCAGAGCCACAAGATTATGTAATTCTTTTTGTAGAAGGTGAACTTCATATAAATGACGCAGGTGATAAAAGCGTGAGAAACACCGGCTCTAACAAGCTTTTTGATAAAATTGCCAAACTTATTACAGGAAGTGTTAACGGGAAATTGCTTCAGGATAATGAGAATTTTGATATTTCCTATAGTCGCGAAAACAATTTGATTGCTGCTTTAATAATTCCGAAGGATAAAAACTTAAAAGCAATGTTTGCTGAAATCCACTTATCCTTTAATGAAAAAAATATCGTTGAAAAAGTTGATTTGCGGGAAGAAGCAGGAGATATGACGACTATTGAGTTTAGTAATATTAAAATTAACCGCGAAATACCTGCTAGCCTTTTTGAACCATAAAATGTTTATGAAAGGTAAAATACCTGAATTTTTCTGTGTAATTTAGTAAGACAACAATACCAGCCAATACATGTTATTAAAGAATTTTTATTCAGTTTTAAATTCTTCCGAAGAAAACGGGAAGCAGCTTACCCAGATAAAAATTAATAAAGATCACGAGATTTACGAGGGCCATTTTCCAGGTAGGCCGGTAACTCCGGGTGTTATTTTAATGAATTTATTCAAAGAAGAAGCAGAGCGAAGATGTGGATGTAAACTTCAGTTTAAAAAAGGTAATAACGTAAAATTTATGGCCGTGGTAGATCCAAATACCGATGCGGTACTAAACCTTGAAACAGAAATTACAGAAGAAAATCAGGAAATAAAACTTAAAGGTATAGCTAAGAATTCTGAAGGTATTTCTTTGAAAATCAACTCTCTTTATAAAAAAGTTGAATCTTAAGCTTTTAGGAGTTTGTGCTTTACTTTTTAATTTTACTTTTGCAATTAAAGCCATTTTAATTTGAACCAAGAACCCATACACCAGTCCAGATTTGAAGCTTTAAATTGTTGTATCCTAATTCCTACATACAACAATGAAAAAAGCCTGGCCAGCGTTTTACAGGATCTATTGTTGTACACCTCTAATCTTTTGGTAGTAAATGATGGTTCTACCGATGCTACGGAAGAAATTCTGAAAGAATTTTCTGAAATAAATGTGCATCATTTTGAAGAAAACAGGGGGAAGGGAGAAGCTTTAAAACACGGATTCAAAATTGCGGAAGAACTTGGTTACGAATATGCAATAACCATAGATTCAGACGGGCAGCATTATCCTGACGATCTGGATGTTTTTTTAAGTCATTTAGAAGAAAAAAGTCCCGATTCTGAAATTTTACTGGTTGGAGATCGCAATATGGGACAGGATGGAATTCCCGGAAAAAGTACCACCGGAAATAAATTTTCTAACTTCTGGTTTTTAGTGGTAACCGGCACCCAATTAACCGACACGCAAAGCGGCTACAGGCTTTACCCTTTAAAGGTAATAAACCAAATTAAGCTGTATACCAGTAAGTTTGAATTGGAGATTGAGATTATAGTAAAAGCCGCCTGGCGTAAAGTGAAGGTAAGAAATGTCCCTATTAAGGTTTTTTATGAAGAAAACCGTGTAACACACTTCCGGCCGTTTTGGGATATTACCAGGATCACACTGCTCTACATTTGGTTTGTTTTGGTGAGTTTTTTCTATATCCACCCTCGCGATACTTACCAGGATTTTAGAAAGAAAGGCTTTAAGCGTTTTTGGAAAGAAAATATAATTAAAAGTCAGGAGCCTGCGCATAAAAAAGCTGCAGCGATTGCCCTGGGTGTATTTGTGGGAATTTTACCGTTTTGGGGTTTACATACTTTGCTTGTTTTTAGTTTAGCTGCAATGTTTAAGCTCAATAAAGTTGTAGCATTTTTATTCAGTAATATTAGTATTCCGCCGCTTATTCCTTTTATAATTTATGCGAGTTACCAGGCAGGATCTTTATTAACCGGCCGCGGATTTGCCTGGGAATTAAGACCTGAAGATTTTGATTCTACTGCCGATATTTTCCTTGGATTATGGCAGTATATAATTGGTAGTTTTGCGCTGGCAGGAATTGCCGCTGTACTGCTTTGGATTGTCTTTTATTTCTTATTTTCGGTAAGAAACCAAAAACAGGTGGTAAAACCTTAAATGCACAATTTTTTCCTAAAGCTTTATTATTTTTTTAGAAGACTAAAGGCTGTTGGTTTTTTGTTACTGCTGCTATTTGTGTTTGCCGGCGGATATTTTTCTTTTAAGATTCAACTGGAAGAAGATATTACCAAACTAATTCCTTCAGGGAAAAAGCAGGATGCTTTGCGCAAGGTTTTGGATAATACCGAGTTTTCAGATAAACTAATTATTGCGATTTCTTCGGAAGACAAAAATCCGGAAGAACTTACTGGTTATGCCAATAAACTCACTGATTCTTTAGATAAAAAACTCCCGGAATATATTACCAAAATCCAGGGTAAAATTCCGGAAGAAGGAATTTTGGAAGTTTATGATTTTGTTTATCAAAATCTACCATTATTTCTTAATTCACAGGATTATGAAGAAATAAATGCGCGACTTCGGGAAGACAGCATTCAGGAAAGATTGGAAAGCTCTTACAGAGACTTAATTTCCCCAACCGGATTTATAACAAAGCAATTTCTCTTTAAAGATCCGCTTTCTTTAACCAACCTGGGATTGGAGAAATTACAGGAACTACAGGTAGACGATAATTTTAAAATTTACAATAATTACCTGGTTACAAAAGATGAAAAACATTTACTGCTCTTTATCACACCTACATATACGGCTTCTGAAACCAAAAATAATCAGATTTTTATTGAGAGATTAGACAAAATTATTTCTGAATTAAATGGAAATCCAGAGGTAAAAGCTGAATATTTTGGAGGAGTTCTATACGCCATTGCCAATGCAAAACAAATAAAAAGCGATATTCAGCTTACGCTTAGTATTGCTTTTTCTATTTTACTAATCCTTCTAATCTTATTTTACCGGAGGTTTTACGTACCATTATTGCTTTTTCTTCCTAGTCTATTGGGCGCTTTGTCAGCAATTACTTTGCTATATTTTATCAATGGAAGTGTTTCAGCAATTTCTTTAGGAATAGGTGCAATTTTACTGGGAATAAGCCTCGATTATGCGTTGCATATACTCACCCATTTTAGAAATAATGCAGATGTAAGAATTCTATATAAAGAAGTGAGCAGACCTATTTTAATGAGCAGCTTTACTACGGCTATCGCATTTTTGTGTTTGCTTTTCCTGGAAAGTGAAGCTTTGAATGATTTGGGGATCTTTGCTGCTGTGAGTGTAATCACGGCTTCAGTATTTTCTTTAATTCTTATTCCGCAGTTCTACAAGCCGCCTAAAAACAAGCAAAAAGTTAAAAACAACTGGATAGATAAGCTCGCATCTCAGCGATTTTACAATCATAAATTTTTAGTCGGATTTGTATTATTGCTTTTTCTCTGTGGATTATTCTTCTTTACAAAAGTCGAGTTTAATGAAGATATTTCCCAACTTAATTTTGAGCCGGAAGCCCTACAGCAAACCGAAGAAAAAATTAAGCAGATTGCAGGTGAAGCTGCTAATACCACTTATTTAGTTTCCTTCGGGAACGATATAGAGGAAGCTCTTTCCAGAAATAACGAGCTTTACCAGGACCTTAAAAAACTGGAAAAAACAGGTGAAATTAAAAGTTTTAGCAGTATTGGCGGGGTAGTGCTTTCTACTGATAAACAAACCGAAAGAATAGCAACCTGGGAAGAGTTTTGGACAGATGCTAAAAAAGAAAACCTAAAAAATACTCTTATAAACGAATCTGCCGAACTTGGCTTTAAAGCAGAAAGTTTTAACCGGTTTTACGAGCAATTGAATAAGGACTTTGATGGTATATTTCTGGACGATTATCGTGATGTTTCCACTCTTTATTTAGATGATTTTATAAATAATAATCCGGGGTTTTCCACGGTGACCAGTACGCTAAGTTTTGAAGAAAATAATCCTGAGATATTACAGGAACTTGAAGAAAAAGAGGGCATTATTGCTATAGACCGAAAGCAAATGAATGAGGATTTCCTTGGGGATTTAAAGAGCGAATTTAACCAACTTATTTTATTCTCTCTAATTGCTGTTTTTATTGTTTTACTCGTTTTTTACCGGAATTTGTTGCTTAGTTTACTCACTTTATTGCCCATTGCCATAACCTGGATCATCGCTTTGGGCATAATGGCCGTTTTAGGCATAGAATTCAATATTCTAAATATTATAATTTCCACCTTTATTTTCGGGCTCGGGCTGGATTACAGTATTTTTATCACCAACGCCTGCTTAAAGGAATACGAGACAGGGAAACCTGCTTTAAAAACTTACCAGGCTTCCATTTTGCTTTCGGTAATTACTACTTTACTGGGCATAGGCGCGCTGGTTTTCGCCAAACACCCGGCTCTCCAATCGGTTTCTGTGGTTTCTGTGATTGGAGTTCTAACCGCGGTTTTGGTGGCTTTTGTAATTCAAACAAAATTATTCGATCTTTTATTTTTCCGAAGAAAATTGTTGCAGAAAGCTCCTTTTAGCTTCTATGCTCTGTTTAAAAAATCAGGGAGTAAAGAGCAACTTTACTTAAAAAATGCTGTTTTGGGGAATTACAGGTATAAATCTGTGTATCCATTTGCTAAAAAGGAATTTACCCAAAATCGGGAACGATTTTTAAAGGTTGCCGCCTATATAAATCCAAGTGAAAAAATATTTATGCTGAATTCCTCTTACGGGATTCTCCCTGTATTTTTAAGTCTGAAAAATTTTGAAAATGAATTCTTTGTTTTAGATATAAATAAAGAAAATAGAAAAATTTCCAAAAACACTGCTCAAAGTAATGCTGAGAATATTACTTTTCGCAAATCCTGGCCAGAAGATTTAAAAGAATATCCGGTTTATATAATTAGTGAAAAACCTTCAGAAGAAATCGCTTCAGTATTAAAAGAAAATATTTTCCGCTACGCCAAACAAGTGATTATTTTAACTTCAGAATACGAGAACCGGTGGCTTATCGATTTAAATTTTGAGATTATTTATCGACAAAACAATATCCTGGTTTTAAAAAGAATGGATTAAATGAAGTTACTTTTTATTAAAATATCTATTGTTTTTGGGATTTTGTTCCTCCTAAATGCCTGCGGAGTAAAGCGATCCATGGAAGACCGGCCAGATATTACCGGAATAGAAAAAATAGATACTACCAGAACCAAGATAAGCGACAATCATTATCGTGTAGGGAAGAATTCCCTTTATAAAAATAAACATGGAATTTGGGAACTTTATATTGAAGGCGACGCGCTGGAACGTGGCGTTATTAGCGGAAGCTTAACCCGGGAGTTGATGCATAAACAGGAAACTGCCTTTATGGAGAAAATCTATGAGTTGGTTCCTGAAACCGGTTACCGTAATTTCTTAGAAAAAACAGTCGCCTGGTTTAACCGAAAAATGTATTTGCACGTTCCGGAAGAGTATAAACAGGAAATTTATGGCACCTCACTTTTTGGATTGGAAAAGTACAATGATTTTGCCCCGGCTTATGTGCGTATGCTCTATTTCCATGGAGCACACGATATTGGTCACGCCTTGCAGGATCTAATGCTGGTAGGTTGTACTTCTTTTGCAGCCTGGGATGATAAAACAGAAGATGGGCAATTGCTTTTAGGCAGGAATTTCGATTTCTATGCGGGAGATGAGTTTGCTGAAGAAAAAATTGCAGCCTTCGTGAATCCCGACAAAGGACATAAGTTTATGATGTATACCTGGGCGGGAATGATTGGCTCAGTGAGTGGTTTAAATGAAAAGGGAATAAGTGTAACCATAAATGCCGGGAAAAGTAAAATTCCAATGCAGGCGAAAACTCCAATTAGTCTGGTTGCCCGTGAAATTCTTCAATATGCCTCCTCAACTGCAGAAGCGGTAGAGATCGCTAAAAAGCGTGAAGTTTTTGTTTCGGAATCTATTATGGTGGGCAGTGCTAAAGAGCGTAAGGCGATCTTAATTGAAGTAGCGCCGGGGAATTTTGGAGTTTATAAGGTTGAAAATTCTAATGAATTAGTGTGCAGCAACCATTTTCAAAGTGAAGCTTATACGGAAGATAACCGAAACTTAAAAACAATAGCGGAAAGTCATACGCAATACCGATTTGATAAAATGCAAGAACTGCTTTCTAAAAAAGAGAAATTAAACCCGAAAAAAGCTGCTGAAATATTAAGAAATAAAGAAGGTTTGGAAGGTACTAACCTGGGAATGGGAAATGAAATGGCCATAAATCAGTTGCTTGCCCACCACGGCATTATTTTTAAACCTGAAGAAAATAAAGTTTGGATATCGGCTAATCCTTATCAATTGGGTGCTTTTGTAGCCTATGATTTAGATGTAGCTTTTAAAAAGTTTGAAGCCGGAAATGTTTCCGGCAGTGTTATGTTTGCTGAAGAAACCATTGCAGAAGATCCTTTTGTAAATTCTAAAGCTTATAAGGATTACGAAAAATACCGAAAATTAAATGGGAAAATCATTGAAGCCATTTCTAAAGAACAAGAAGTTTCAGAAGATAAAATTAAGCAATTAAAAAACCTAAATCCTCATTTCTGGAAAGCATATAAAATTGCCGGTGATTACTATTTTCAGCAAAAAGAATTTAAAAAAGCGGTGATCAATTATAAGCAGGCGAAAAGGAGGGAAGTGACCACTTTACCGGACGAAGTATACTTAGACAAAATGATTAAAAAATCTTACCGCAAAATCTAAATGACTAATTTCTACGTTATAAATATAAATGAAGAATTGCTGAAAAAACAGCTAAGTTACGCTGTGGCAAATTCTCCTTTTTATAAAAAGCGTTTTACAGATTGCAAAATTGATATAAAAGGAATTCAATCTTATGAGGAATTCAGAAAGATCCCGATTACTACCAAAGAGGATTTACAACTTGATAACGCAGAATTTATTGCGGTTAGAAAAGATGAAATTATAGATTATGTAACTACTTCAGGGACGCTTGGGAATCCGGTTAGTTTTGCTTTAAATGACGTCGACTTAGATAGACTTGCCGAAAATGAACGCCAGTCTTTTGAAATGGTAGGAGTCAGGAAATCTAGCGTGGTGCAACTCACTACGACTTTAGATCGCAGATTTATGGCAGGGATGGCTTATTTCATGGGATTACGAAAACTGGGCGCCGGAATTGTAAGAACGGGCAGTGGATTACCCGGTTTGCAGTGGGAATCTATAGAACGATTTCAACCTGATTTTTTAGTTGCAGTTCCATCATTTTTGTTGAAGATGATTGATTTTGCTAACCAAAATGGAATAGATTATAAAAACTCTTCAATTAAAGCTGCTGTTTGTATTGGTGAACCTTTGCGAAACCCAGATTTCAGTTTGAATTCTTTAGGACAAAAATTAAAAGATTTGTGGGATATAGAGTTATTTTCTACCTACGCCAGTACCGAAATGGGTACCGCTTTTACCGAGTGTGAATTCCATAAGGGCAATCATAGCTTGCCCGATTTGATCTTTTCGGAAGTTTTAGATGAAAATCAAAATCCTGTTGAACCTGGTAAAATTGGTGAATTAGTGGTTACGCCTTTACAAACCCAAACTATGCCTTTAATGAGATTTGCAACGGGAGATATGGTAAAATTCTACGGTGAAAATTGTGATTGCGGTAGAAAGTCAATGAGAATTAGCACACCTGTTGGGCGTAAAAAGCAAATGATAAAACTGAAAGGAACTACCCTTTATCCGCAGCAAATCATCAATTTACTAACGGCTTTTCAACCTCTTAAAATATTTGTTATTGAAGCAAGTTTAAATGAGAATCAAACTGATGAAATCCTGATTAGGATTCCGAATGATTTTACTGAAACTAGTAAGCTTCAGGAGCATTTACAGGCTGGATTAAAAGTGAAAGTAGCTCTAGAAAAAACTTCCGTAGAAAAAATTGAAAAAATGAAGTTCCCTAAAGAAAGCAGGAAACCAAAACTTTTCCACGATTATCGCTAAAGGCTAAATTATCTTTTTGATTACCCGTAATTGGTGGGTATGTCTTTTTAATTCGGCATTAAAAATTCCTGAATGATCAATGCGATCAATTCTAACTTTCCCATCTACGTGAATAATGTAGTTATCATTCATCATAATACCCACGTGATCTATTATTCCTTCTTTATCATCAAAAAAGGCAAGATCTCCGGCTTCACTTTCTTCAATAAAACTAAGTGGTTCGCCTTGTTTTGCCTGATCGGCTGAATTTCTATTTAATTTATAGCCGTTTAGCTTATAAACCATTTGTGTAAGTCCGCTGCAATCAATTCCCAGCGGTGATTTCCCGCCCCAGGCATACGGACTGTTTAAATAGAGTAGTGCAGTTTTTACAATTTCCATTTTAGGTTTCTCTCCCGAAACAGAATGGCCTTCAAAATGATGATTCAACAAACCGGTAGCATTAAGGGACGCGCCAATAGGGATAGTAATAAGATGCCCGTTATGATCGGTCACGAAATCAAAAAGATCTGCAGAATATTTTGGAGTAGCATGGTCTAACTGGAAGTAAGTTTCTTCCGGAATTTTAAGTAATTGTTTATTTGAAATCCAGGCCTCAAAATTATCGAATGCAACACGAATCCTGCTCCATTGAGCACGTTCTTCAAGTATTTTAAAATGTTCTCCATAAAGAACCTGAGAGACCATTTCGCTATTATTAGATGTGGTTTCGCGAAGTGGCACAATGCTTAGGGGGCAAATTCCGTATTGCATTCAATAAAAAATATAAAATTAAGAGTTTCGCTCTATTACCATTGCAGATGCACCGCCACCGCCATTACAAATTGCGGCCGCACCTAATTTAGCATTATTTTGCTGCAATACATTTAATAGAGTAATAAGAATTCTGACTCCGCTGCAACCCAGTGGGTGACCTAGAGAAACAGCGCCACCGTGAACATTGGTGATCTCGTCGCTAATTCCTAAAATCTTCATATTAGCCAGTCCAACTACAGAGAAAGCTTCGTTAAATTCAAAGAAATCTATTTCATCTTGAGCAACACCTGCGTTTTTGAGTGCTAAAGGCAAAGCTTTGGCTGGAGCAGTAGTAAACCATTTTGGTTCCTGTGCGGCATCAGCAAAACCTTTAATGCTGGCCAGGATCTCTACACCTAATTCTTCAGCTTTTGCACGGCTCATTAAAACCACGGCACCAGCACCATCGTTAATGGTAGAAGCATTTGCAGCAGTTACAGTACCGTCTTTACTAAACGCTGGACGAAGTGAGGTTATTTTATCCATTCTCACATTCTTGAATTCCTCGTCTTCTTTTACCACTAAAGGATCTCCTTTTCGCTGTGGAACTTCAACCGGCACAACTTCATTATCAAATTTCCCATCGGCCCAGGCTTGAGCAGAACGTTCGTAAGATTTAATGGCAAATGCATCCTGATCTTCCCTGGAGAATTGATGCTCGGTAGCACAAAGATCGGCGCAAACACCCATAGCATTATGGTCGTAAGCATCTACCAAACCATCTTTTTGCATCCCGTCTTCCATTTTAGCAGGTCCAAATTTCTGACCTTTTCTATGGTATAAATAATGCGGAATCAAACTCATATTTTCCATTCCACCGGCAACAACTATAGAATTTTGTCCCAGCATAATAGATTGTGCGCCTTGCATCACGGCTTTCATTCCGCTGGCACATACTTTATTTACAGTTGTACAAGGAACAGTATCTGGAATTCCGGCTTTTAAAGCGGCCTGTCTTGCAGGTGCCTGGCCAACACCGGCCTGCACTACATTTCCCATTAATACTTCCTGTACAAGTTCAGGTTTCAAATTAATTTTATTCAGAGCTCCTTTGATGGCAACAGCACCAAGATCGGTAGCTTCTACGGTAGATAAGCTACCCAAAAAACTTCCAATTGGAGTCCTTGCGGCGCTTACAATTACTACTTCGTTATTCATCATTTATGTTTTAGTTATTTCTTCTTTTGCGAATTTAGTGATTTTATAAGGAACTTAACAAGAGTGCCACTTTGGCCGCTATTTTTTAGTACATTTGAGCAATAGCACGATTTATATGAAGAAATTCGTAAATAACCTGTATAAGAATCAGGCGTTATTTTACAAGGTATTTTTATTTGCGCTTACCGCAGTGCTAATTGTTTACCTGCTTCCTAAAGGTGGAAATTTTAAATATGAAATTCCTAAGGGAAAGCCGTGGCAATATGAAAATTTATATGCGCCGTTTGATTTCGCTATATTAAAATCTGAAGAAGAAATCCAGGATGAGCGCCAGCAAATAATAAACAACCATACTCCATATTTTCAGTTTAACCAGGAAATTCCCAATCAGGTAAAATCTGAAGTGCCCGAGGTAGTAACGGAAGTTTTTCCCGACTCTATTTTAAATAACAGGGAAATTCAAATTATTAATTTTGTAAATGAAACACTGGAAGGGGTTTACGAATATGGTTTATTACAGGACAACAACAGGTTAGAAGATAATCAGTTGGTTTATTTACGAAAGGGAAATGAAGCCTTTGAAATTTCTTATAAAAATATTTTAAAACAAGACCAGGTAAGGGATTTCTTAAATACTGAAATTGAAGAATCTAATCTTTCAGAAGTTGAAAATGAATTATTAGAAGTATTCTTCAATCTCATAGAACCTAACGTAAGTTTTGATAGTGAATTTACCCAAAGAGAACTTCAAAGTAAATTAGATAATATTTCTTATACCCGCGGTAATATTGAGCAGGGAAGTAGGGTAATAGCCCGGGGAGAAGTGGTAGAAGGCAATAAATATAATATTCTTAGATCGCTAAAAAACGAATATGAATCCCAGGTTTGGAGTGAAAGCAATTATAAGTGGATTATAGTTGGATATAGCGTATTAGTGGCGTTGGCGCTTTTAATGTTATTGTTATTCATTAGAAAATACCGACAGGAAATTTTTGAGAACAATGTGAAGGTAACATTTATTTTCTTCAATATTCTCTTTATGGTGTTGCTCACCACCCTGGTGGTTAATTTCAATATAGATTACGTATATGTAGTGCCTTTGTGTATTTTACCACTTACTTTAAAAGCCTTTTTTGATGCTCGTTTAGGAATGTTCACTCACGTGATTACGGTGCTATTATTAGGTTTTATTGTGCCTAACAGTTACGAGTATATGTTTCTGCAAATTATAGCAGGAATTGTTACTATTCTGACGGTTTCTGAACTTTATAAGCGTGCGAATCTCTTTATTTCGGTAGGACAAATTACTTTGGTTTACATTATTTCATACTTTGCTTTCACCGTTATTCAGGAGGGAAATATTGCCGATGTGGAAGGTGAAGTTTTACTAACCTTCCTGCTTGGAGGATTGGCCACACTATTTGTACAGCCTTTGATTTATATCTATGAAAAGATCTTTGGGATGGTTTCAGATATGTCTTTGCTGGAACTCTCAGATACCAATTCAAAATTACTGAAAGAGCTTTCAGAAAAAGCACCGGGAACATTTCACCACTCTCTCAATGTTGCTAACCTTGCAGAAGCTGCCGCCAATGAAATTAATGCAAATGCCATGTTGGTTAGGGTAGGAGCGCTTTATCACGATATTGGGAAAATGAAAAATCCGACTTATTTCTCTGAAAATCAAACTTCAGCGGTGAATTCTCACGATGAGTTAGCACCCAAAGAAAGTGCCCAAATTATTACCGATCACGTAATTAACGGCATTGAAATCGCTAAAAAACATAATCTTCCAGATAGGGTTATAGATTTTATTAGAACACATCACGGGACCACCACGGTTTACTTCTTTTATATGAAAGAGAAAGAGCAAAATGATAACGCGGTAGCAGATGATTTTAGGTATCCCGGCCCTATTCCTTTCAGCAAAGAAACGGCAATATTAATGATGTGTGATAGTGTGGAAGCCGCCAGTAAAAGTTTAAAAGAACCAACTGCCGGAGTGATAGATAATTTTGTTGAGAAGATTATTGATAAGCAAATGAAGGAAGAGCAATTTTTAAATGCTAATATTACTTTTAAAGAAATACAAGTGGTGAAAAAAATCCTTAAACGTAAGCTTAAGAACATTTTTCACCTCAGGGTAGAATATCCGGAATAGGTTTTTAACCTACTGCGGTAATTTTCACTTCCTCATCATTAAATTTAAAGGTATCTCCTTTTTCTTTTCCTTCCATTTCCTGGTAAATTGGTGCTTCAGTAGAAATTGCATACACGCTGCTTCCATCTTCCATAGAAATTTCACCAATAGGAACTGAGATAAAATAATAGTTCCCGCTGGTTTCTACAACGCTACCAAAACTAATTTTCTCACTATAATGATCTGGATCTATGCGGCTTAAACTTTCTTTCATCTCCCGGGCATCACTCAAACGACTCGCATTTTTTTCGAAATCGCTTAGTAATTCCCCTTTATTATCTTCATCATAATCTGTTTTTACATCATTGGCCTCCATAGATTCTTTTATGAGGTCCATTTCTTTTTGATATCGTTCTATTTGCTTATTTACAGTATCTAAACAGTTTAAATAGAGTTCTTTTTTATTACTTACCATATTATTTTTTTGTTGATTTTTTTAAAATTAAATAACCTAAACAGTCTACAAGAACATTTAGCAAAAGTTTAATAAGACCGGTTAAATTGTGTATAAGCCCATAAACTTATAATACTTGAATATAAGTCTAAAACCTTATAAATAGTTAATATAAGCTTACAGACTAATATTTTTATTATATTTGAAATATGACAGCCGTAATTACAGCCGATTTAGTGGATTCTTCCAATTATTCAGAATCGTTTTTAGATGAAATTTTAAAGAATCTAAATTCAGAATTTGAAAAATTGCAGCAGGATTATGCCGAAAATGAAATTGATTTTGAAATTTATCGCGGCGATAGTTTCCAGGGCATTATTTCAAACTATCAGGATTCATTAAAAATAGCTTTGCGAATAAAGAGCCTTATTAATAAAGTAAAATCCAAAGATCAAAAAACTTCAAGTACTTTGGCCGACGTGAAAATTGCTATTGGAATTGGCAATTTCGATTATAAAGGAGATTCTATAGCCGAATCTAACGGACAGGCTTTTCAGTTATCGGGAAGAACTTTAGACGAGATGAAAAACGATTCCAGGAAAATTCGTTTAAAGACACCCCTGGAGAGCTTAAATTCTGAATTTGAGGCAAGCTTATTTCTATTAGACGCAGTAATGGAAAAATGGAGCCAGGCTTCGGCAGAAGTGGTTTATTTTCTTTTAAAAGGAATGAAAGAAAAAGAGATTGCTAAAATATTGAATATAAGTCAGTCGGCGGTAAATCAGCGAAAAAAGGCTTGTGGCTGGGAAGCAATTTCGGTCCTACTGAAACGTTTTGAAAATGTAACCGCCCAGAGCTTTTAATTATGGAAGAAACTACATTAATCCTGCTTCAACTTCTCCTGGCACATATTTTAACCGATTTTGTGCTGCAACCCACCAAACTGGTAAAACAAAAAAGAGAGAACAAAGCGAGCTCCTGGTTTTTATATTTTCATTCATTCTTAGCAGGTTTTCTAACTTATCTTTTCCTTCAGCAATGGCATTTATGGTATATACCCATTGTAATTAGTGTAAGTCATTTTTTTATCGATCTATGGAAACTTCAGCATAAAAAAGATACTTTAAAACTGTTTTTATTAGATCAATTATGGCACATCTTAATCATAATTTTGGTTTGGCTTTATCTTATTGATGGCTTTTCAGAATTGATTCCTTTTATCGCTGAAATATTTTCCTCACAACAGATTCTTGCAATTTTGATGGGATATTTACTGGTTGTTTTCCCAACCGGTTTCCTAATAGGGAAGGCTACCAGCCGCTGGCATAATGAACTTGAACCCAATGGTGAAAGCCACAGCCTGGAAGCTGCAGGAAGATATATAGGTATTTTTGAAAGGATTTTAGTGCTAACCTTTATATTAACTCAAAATTTTTCGGCCATAGGATTTCTGATCGCAGCAAAATCTATTCTACGCTTCAGCGATAAAACCGATGCCAGCGCCAGAAAGCAAACCGAATACGTACTTATAGGTACATTAATGAGTTTTGCGATCACTATTTTAATCGGACTTCTAGTACGCTACTTCCTCTTCTAAAAGCTGAATATTGCTTTGTAAACGCTCTTTTACAATATTCATCATACGTTTATTTAAGGCCGAAGAATTCTCAATATAGGTAGCATATTCCTCTAAAGTGAATTGTCCTATTATAATACCCTTTAAACTATTTCTGAATTTTATATCCTTTTGGATTGCGTTTTCAATATAAATAAAGCGTTTTTCAAGCTTAAGTTCATAGAATTTGTTCTTGTGTTTTTTGGTGTAATTTCTAAAGACTTCCAGTAACAATTCATCCTGAAGTTTGGCAATTGGCCGTAAAGTTCTGTTCTGAAATTGTTCGTCTAAACTCATGTTTTCTGAAACTCTGGCCGAAGGAATTTCTGGCCTAATTTCTACTAATTGAAGGTCACGTGGTATCATAAGAACTGTGTTTTCTTAAATTTAATAAACTTTATACCTCAAAAGTCGAGCCCCTTTAAAGACTTGTAAACTACTTATAAACATTTCTGCACGTTAAAATCGTCTTAATCGGCCTGCCTAAGCCTATTCTTCTTTTTATCTTTAAATGAAAGCCTAGATCAACCAAATTCTAAAAACATTAATTAGCCAATGATAATTTCAAGGAATCCATATACAGGAGAGGAAATTTCTAACCATCATGAATTAAGTGATACCGAAGTTGAAAAATGCATACAAAAAGCTCATTCCAGGTTTAAATCCTGGAAGGAAACTTCATTTGCAGAACGCAATAATTTAATGATGAAAGCTGCAAAAGAACTTAAGGACAATTCCCAGGAATACGCAGAAGCTATTACAAAAGAAATGGGGAAACCTATTACCCAGGCTGTTGCAGAAATAGAGAAATGTGCCTGGGTTTGTGAATATTACGCTGAAAATGCAGAATCTCAGTTAGAAAATGAAAAGATAAAAACCGATGCCAAAAACTCTTATGTAGCTTATGAGCCTTTAGGAGTTGTTTTGGCGGTGATGCCATGGAATTATCCATTCTGGCAGGTATTTAGGTTTGCGGCACCGGCACTTATGGCCGGGAATATTGGAATTCTAAAACACGCCAGTAACGTGATGCTTTCCGCCAATAATATTCAAAAAGTATTTGAAAGGGCAGGTTTTCCAAAGGATTGTTTTCAAAACCTGGTTATTGGGAGTAAAAAAGTTGAAAATATAATACGTCACACAAATGTAAAAGCCGTAACCTTAACCGGTAGCGGCCGTGCCGGAAGCAGTGTAGCTTCAATTGCCGGCGAAGAAATAAAGAAATCGGTTTTAGAGCTTGGAGGTAGTAATGCCCTGGTGATATTTAAAGACGCTAATATTGCTGAAAGCGTTAAAACCTGCGTACAAGCTCGGTTTCAAAATACAGGTCAAAGCTGTATTGCCGGGAAACGTTTACTATTACATAAAGATATTGCGGAAGAATTCCTGGATGAATTCACCAGGCAGGTTCGCGAATTAAAAAGTGGCGACCCTATGGATAAAGAAACCTTTATTGGCGTGATGGCTAAAGAAAGCCTGGCGGAAGATTTGGAAGACCAGATCAAAGATTCTGTAAAAAAAGGTGCGAAAATTATCCTGGGCGGAAAACGCGATGGAACTTATTTTGAACCTACAATTATTACCGGTGCTAAGGAAGGAATGCCGGTTTTTGATGAAGAAACTTTTGGCCCTGCGATTTCTGTAACCGAATTTAAAGATGACCAGGAAGCGGTAGATCTCGTTAATTCTTCCAGTTTTGGGCTTGGCGTTTCTATTTTCACAGAAGATGAAAAATTTGCCCTTAAAATGGTTCCCAAATTTGAAGATGGAGCCGTTTTCGTGAACGAGCTTGTGAAGAGTGACCCCAGGCTACCATTTGGCGGTACTAAGATTTCGGGCTATGGGAGAGAATTATCGCATCACGGGATCAAAGAATTTACCAATAGAAAAACTGTTTACTTTAACAAATATTAGTTTAAAATGAATTTTGGAAAAGTAGACCATCCCGAAAATATAGATTTTACGCTGCCTGAGACTCATCCAGACACCATTAAAGTGCTTAATAAGAATGGAAATAAAAATGGGTTCAAAGATGTGCGTATTGGCTGTGCAAAATGGAACAAAAAAGACCTGAAGAACTTTTATCCGAAGGGTACAAAAGATGAGTTGAAATATTACTCTTCCCAATTTAATAGTATAGAATTCAACGGTTCTTTCTATAGAATGTATCCCGAAGAACAGTTTGAAAAGTGGTATGGAAAAGCCGATGATAATTTTAAGTTTTTCCCAAAAGTTCCAAGAATTATTAGTCATATAAAAAGGCTTAATGGAACCGAGGAGCTAACTGATGATTTTGTAAAAAACCTGCTTCAATTAAAAGAGAAATTAGGAATGGTTTTTCTTCAAATGCGAGACGATTTTGCTCCAAAGTTTATAGATAGGTTAGATGATTTCCTTGCACATTGGCCAAAGGAAATTCCGCTCTCTTTAGAATTAAGGCACCCGGATTGGTATGCTGATGAAAACACAGCTAATGAACTATACGATGTTCTGATTAAAAGAGATGTAGCACATATAATTACAGATACAGCCGGAAGACGCGATCTTATTCATATGCGATTGAGTAATCCTACCGCTTTTATTAGATACAACGGCGCTAATCATAGTTCAGATTATACAAGGTTAGACGATTGGTTAGATAAGCTTGAAGAATGGCATAAAGAAGGTTTGGAGAATGTATACTTTTTTATACATCAGAATATAGAAGAGGCTTCGCCATTGCTTTCAGCATATTTTATAGAACGCTTCAATAAAAGATTTAAAACAGATATTAAAATACCTAAAACTTTAAATTAGAATAATAATGAAACAGCAAGAAGTAGCAGTAACCGTAGATAGTGTAGTTTTTTGTAATGCAAATAATGAATTCAAGGTTTTACTTATAAAAAGAAAAAATGATCCTTACGGAGGCCAGTGGGCATTGCCTGGCGGCTATATTAATGAGGCCGAAGATTTAGAAACAGCCGCCAAAAGGGAACTCGAAGAAGAAACAGGAGTTGCGGTAAAAACAATGGAACAGGTGAGAGCTTTTGGTGCTCCGGGCCGTGATCCCAGGGGAAGAACCATTTCTATAGCTTTTGTAAGCCGAATATTCTGTGAAGAAGAGCTTAAGGCCGGGGACGATGCAGGAGAAGCTTCCTGGGTGAGTATTAACGATTTACCAGAATTAGCATTTGACCACGCTGAAATAATTGAAGCGGCTAAAAATTATTTATAGATTTTTTAAATTCTATACTTTTAATTATTAATATCTAAAATAATCGGATTGAAATTATGGAGCCGGTAATACTTTTAAAAGTTTTTACCAGCCCATATTTTATGGTTAATTTTAAAAGAAAAATATGAGATTTCATACCAGAAAATGGATTAAGCCTGAAGACCTAAATCCTAACGGAACTTTGTTTGGAGGGAAATTATTGGCCTGGATAGACGAAGAATGTGCCTTATATAGTATTATCCAGTTAGAAAACTCGAAATGTGTCACTAAATATATGAGTGAGATTAATTTTCAATATTCTGCTAAACAGGGTGATATTGTGGAGATAGGGATAGAAGTTTTAAAATTTGGGACTACTTCCTTAACCCTAAAATGTGAAGTTAGAAATAAAATGACACGTCATACTATTATTACTATAGATAAAGTAATTATGGTGACTTTAGATGAAGAGGGCAAACCAACCCCGCACGGGAAAACCAAGGTTGAATTTGTAAAAGACAGGTTACAGAATCGCGCCTAAAACTTTTCGCAAACCAGCACTATTTTTTGATTATTGATATTGGTGGTAAAGAATAAATAGATTTTTCCCCCGTCTTTTATTTTTAATTTTTTTCTCAAAATAACAACGCTTTCAGGAAAATTTCTGGTGGTAATATTAGCTTTCAGATTTTTAAACTTCTTCTTTAATAAACCGGGTTTATATTCTTCAATTTCAAGTATTTTGAATTTTCTTCCCGGGAAATTAATTTCCTTTTCTGAAGTATACAAATGAGAATTGGTATGAAGTTTAGACGTTTGCGTTTCTAAAGCAATTTCCCTGAAAAGTCCGCTTTTCATGATGGCGGAATTTGGCTCATATAGAAAATTTTTAGGCAAAGAATATGCTACTTCGCCGGTGAGCTTGTCTAAAATGCCTTCAAATTTTTCTACACCTTTTTTTGTAAAGTTTAGTGTTTTGATTTTTGTTTCCTGATTATCACCTTTCTTAAGTAACCAGAGTAATTCTTTAACTTCATTATTTACTGCTATTATATGTATTTCAGTAACAAACTGTAATTCTGAAATTCCGGCTTGTAAATCGAGTAGTGGAGAGGTTTTTATAAGAATTATATCGGTTTTCTTGAAAAGCAAGTTAAGATTTGCAGGAACATTTGGTAAACAATCGCCCAGTCTGAAGACTTTTCCTCCTGCATTATCACGCCGCGCAGGATCTACATAAATACAATCGAAATTTTGATCTGTATTTTTTAAATATTCAATACTATCTTCATTTTTAAAGGAAATATTTTCCCGCCCTAATTGTTTTAAATTATGTGCTGCGATTTCAGATAATTCAGCATTTAATTCGCAATGAATTACTTCTTTAAAATTCTGAGCGAAATAAAAGTCATCTATTCCCAGTCCGCCGGTTATATCTATTAAAGTTTTGCCTTTTACAAGAGAAGCTTTGTATTTTGCGGTAGTTTCAGAAGAAGTTTGCTCTAAATTTAGTTTTGGTGGATAATATATCTGGAAGTTCTTAAACCAGGTTGGCAACTTTTTTTCAGCCTTTTGTAATCCTGTTAATTGTTGTGCTAATTCTGAAGAAGAAATTCCACTAAAGGAGCTTCCGCGTAGCGCTAACTCAGCAGCAGTGGTTTTCAGGTTATTTCTAAGAAATTCCTGAACCTCTTCATTTAAAATCGCTTTATTCAAAATTAAGGTTTAAAGGTCTCGGGTAAGTCGTTTTACGATCTTATACTCACTTAAAGATTCTTTTGCAATTACTTTAAGCGCCGTATAGAAGGGTACTGCGACAACCATTCCGGTAATTCCAAAAATGATACCTGCAATTAAGATTATTAGAAAAATTTCTAATGGATGTGATCTTACGCTGGCACCAAAAATCATAGGTTGGGAGATCATATTATCTATAAGCTGACAAATAGCATAGCCCAACATTATATACCCTAATTTTGGGAGTATAATTAGTTGAAAGTCGGCTCCAAGATTACTGGAAATTACAAACAATGCCATTAAAATTCCGGCAAAAAGAGGTCCTAAATAAGGTACCAGGTTTAAAAATGCACAAATAAAAGCAATGGCTATAGGATTGTTTATTTCAAAAACACTTAATAAAACCGCGTAAAGAACAAATAGTACGGTTATTTGTAAGGTAAGCCCAACAAAATAGCGCGATAATAAAATTTTAATTTTATTAAAAACACGCTGAAATTTCTTTTCGTCACCACGGTTTGCAAAAACCAGGATACTATTCAGCATTAACTTACTGTCTTTAAGTAGAAAAAAGGAAATAAATAGTATAGAAAAAATAGCAATAATAGTAGCTCCCAAAATACTAAAAACATTGTTTAAAAGCCTGGGAACCGCACTTATATCAAAGTTTCTAATAAATTCGCTTTGTTTTAAGCCTTCAATTAAGTTAATCTCCTGAACTCCCAGATAGTTATTTATTTGGTCGTTAAGTTCATTTAAATCGCTTCTAAAAGCTTCCATATCTATTCGGCTTAAATACTGACTTTGCTCTACCACGATGGGGACAAAGACGAAAATAATTCCCGCAAATATGGAAAGAACAAGAATAAGTACAAGAATTACCGAAAGTTGGTTTGGAATCTTTAATCTTTGTCTAAAAAAGATGACTACAGGCCGGCCAATAAGCGAAATTACAGCCGCAATAGCGATATAAACCAATACCGATTGGATTTCCCATAAAAAATACAGCAAGAGAACAATGCCAATCATTATTCCTGCCGCTCTTAATATCCCTAAAGTAATCGATTTTGAATTCACGAGGTAAATATATTATTTCTTAGTGAAAGCGAATATTGTTTTTGATATTTCATATAATGCAATTCCTGCGGCCTGGGCAACATTCATACTACTATTTTGCCCAAACATATTGATATGCAAATGTTTATCTGAAATCTTTAATAATTCTTTATTAATTCCTGAAACTTCATTTCCCAGGATTAGAATAACGTTCTTTTTTTCTTCAGGATATTGAAAATTTTCTACCGGAATACTGCCTGAAGTAATTTCAAGCGCATAAACGCTACTATTGTTTAAATCTCTTATAAAACCCGGTGCATCCTGCGTAAATTCATGAACTACGGTTTTATGAGTGTTTCTTGACGTTTTTTGCAGTCTTCTGCTATCAAGATTAGGCTCAGTAACCGAGAATACAATCTTTTCTACATTAAAAGCATCGGCGATTCTAAAGATGCTACCAATATTTGCTTCCCCGGTAATATTGTCTAATAGAAGAATAACCGGCGATTTTTCTTTATTGAATTTTTCGTCAAAATGGGTGAGTTGTTCCATTAATTCTCAAATACGTATTTTAAAATATTTGCTCCCATTTGCAGTGCTTTTAACCTTACTTCTTCGGGATCGTTGTGAACTTCGGGGCTTTCCCAGCCATCACCTAAATCACTTTCTACAGTAAATAAAAGTACCAGTCTATTTTTATCAAAAATGCCTAAAGCCTGTGGCGGTTTATTATCATGTTCGTGAATTTTAGGCAAGCCACGCGGAAAATTAAATGCTGAATTAAAAATAGGATGATTGGCCGGCAATTCTTCAAGTGTTTTTTCGGGAAAAATTTTCTTTAGCTCTTTTTCTAAATATTGCTGCATTCCGTAATTATCATCTATATGAAGAAACCCACCGCTTAATAAATAGTTTCTAAGATTTTCGGCTTCTTTATCATTGAAAACTACATTTCCATGACCCGTCATATGTACAAATGGATATTGAAATATATCTGAATTCTCTGGGGTAACCGTAACCGGTTTGGTGTTTAAATTTGTGCCAATATTATTGTTGGCAAAATTTATAAGATTGGGCAAAGAAGTGGGATTTGCATACCAATCGCCGCCACCATTATATTTTAATAGCGCTATTTCCTGAGCTGCTAAGAACTGGCAGCAACCAAGAAAAAGAACTAAGAAAAAATATTTTTTTAAACTCAACATTTGGGTAAAAATATCAATAAAAAAGGGAGTTTACTAACCTGTAATAAATTTCAAAATATTTTGAAAAAATTTAGGTTAATTCTATAGGCTTAATCCTGGTTTATAAGTGCTACGGTATGGCAGGCAACTATGGCTGCAGTTTCTGTTCTTAAGCGGCTTTCACCTAAACTCACAGGTTTCCAGTTATTTTTAAGTGCTAATTTTATTTCTTCAGGAGAAAAATCACCTTCGGGACCAATTAAAATAGTTATATTTTCTTGTGATTTAGCTTGATTTTTTAATGAAAAACGTTCCATTCCGTCTTCACAATGAGCAATAAATTTTTGCCCTTCGGTTTCAGTTGTTATAAATTCTGAAAAACTAATCGCTTCATTAAGCATAGGTAATCTATAATGTAAAGATTGCTTCATCGCACTTTGCAAAACCCTTTCGTAACGATTCAATTTTATGGTTTTTCTTTCGCTGTGATCACAAATTATAGGGGTGAACTCATCAATCCCAATTTCGGTAGCTTTTTCCAGGAACCACTCGTACCTGTCATTCATTTTGGTAGGCGCTACTACTAGATGCAAACGATAAGGTTTAGAAGCTTCTTCTTCAACCTTAATAACCTTAGCTAAACACTGCTTAGGATTAGCTTCAATTATTTCTGCTGTAAATAAGGAACCTTTTCCGTTGGTTACTTTTAAAGTATCCCCAGCATTTTTTCGCAAAACCTTCGCAATATGCCGACTTTCATCTTTTGGGAAAACAATTTGTTTATCGGTTTTTTCAATATTTGGGGTATAGAAAAGTTGCATTGATTAAAATTTATAGCGTGCCTGGGCAGTAATAGAATAGTCTGAAAAATCTTCTTCTAAATATTTGTAATGGCCCGCGATAGCAATCATCGCTGCATTATCTGTAGTATATTCAAATTTTGGAATAAAACAGTTCCAGCCGTATTTTTTTTCGGCATCCATTAAGGCATTTCTAATCCCGCTGTTTGCTGAAACCCCACCGGCTATGGCAATTTGATTAATTCCGGTTTGTTTTACGGCCTTTTTAAGTTTATCCATTAAAATTCTAACTATTGAAAACTGAATGGAAGCGCAGATATCTTTCAAATTTTCAGCAACAAAATCAGGATTTTCTTTGGTTTGTTTCTGAACAAAATAAAGCACTGAAGTTTTAAATCCGCTAAAGCTAAAATTCAAATCAGGTACTTTAGGATTGGGAAACGGAAAAGCTTTAGGATTTCCTTCTTTAGAATATTTATCTATTAAAGGCCCGCCGGGATAGGGTAGACCTAGAATTTTAGCGCTTTTGTCAAAGGCTTCTCCCACGGCATCATCGGTAGTTTCCCCAATTACTTCCATGTCAAAATAATTAGAAACTTTCACGATTTGGGTGTGACCACCGCTTATGGTTAAAGCCAGAAACGGAAACTCTGGCTTTTTAAAACCATCTTCCTCAATAAAATGCGCTAAAATATGCGCTTGCATGTGATTCACTTCAATAAGCGGAATTCCTAACCCAAGCGATAAAGATTTTGCAAAAGAAGTGCCCACAAGCAAAGAACCCATAAGGCCGGGACCACGGGTAAAAGCAATTGCAGATACATCTTTTTTACCGATATTTGCGCTGGCCAATGCCTGGTGAATTACAGGAACTATGTTTTGTTGGTGAGCCCTGGAAGCGAGTTCTGGTACCACCCCGCCGTATTGTTTATGAACTTCCTGCGTTGCTACAATGTTAGATAGTATTTTACCGTTATGCAGTACAGCTGCAGCAGTATCGTCGCAGGAAGATTCGATCCCTAATATGTAAATATTTTGTGAAGCCATTAAGAAATAAGGGGCATAGAAATTGTTAATATTGTGTACAAAGTTAAAATATAAAAGCGTATCAAAAAATTCTGGAAAATATTAACTAGAACAGTGGTTGCGCTGGTTTTACTTTTTGTCATAATTTTGATCGTATTCTCCATTCCTGCCGTTCAAACCGGTATTGCAAACCGCATTACTACTTCAATTAACGAAAATAACCAGGTAAATATTTCTGTAGACCGTGTTAGTCTCACGTATTTTGGCCGGGTGAAAATTAACGGAGTTTACATTGAAGATCATCATAAAGATACCTTAATTTTTTCTAAAGAATTACGTACTTCACTTTTAGGAATTTCAAATATCTTTAGTAATAACCCACATTTAGGAAAGACCTATTTAGAAGGTTTAGAACTAAATATGAAAAAATATAAAGGCGAAGACCGGGATAATCTTGCCTATTTTATTCAGCAATTAAGCACTAAACCCTCTGGCGATTCTACACAATTTGAACTCCTGGTAGATAGGGTAGAGATTAATAACGGTTCTTACAGTTTTATAAATGAAGATAGTGAAAACCCTGAATTCGTAGTCCTGGACGATTTAAATATTTATGCTAAAGATTTAAAAATTAAAGGGCCCGAAATTAATGTTGATATTGAAGGACTTAAGGGTTACGAAAAGCGTGGTTTAAGAGTAGATAACCTAAGCACGAATTTTTTCTATAGTCCGCAAAGAATGGTTTTTGATAATCTCAGGATTCAAACTCCGCAGTCTTTTGTAAAAGCAAACCTGGAATTTAATTATGAAACCGAGTATTTCTCAGATTTTGTAAATAAAGTTGAAGTAACAGGAACTTTTACTGAAAGTATTATTTCCAGTACCGATCTTCAGGCTTTTTATTCAAGTTTTGGAGATGACCAAATAATGCAATTAACTAGCGATATTGATGGAACGTTAAACGATTTTGTTCTTCCCAATTTGCAATTAACCGGGATGGATCGTAGCAGGATTGAGGGAGAAGTTAATGTTGAAGGAGCATTTTCCCGCGGAGGTGAAAATTTTAAATTAACAGGAGATTTTAGCGATTTTACTACTAATTATTATGACCTGGTAAATTTATTGCCGGGTGACCTTCAGGGAAAACTTCCCGAAAATCTTCGGGATTTTGGTAATTTAAGAATGCGTGGTGATGCTATTGTTACCGGTTCAAATTTAGATGCAGATGTAATTATAAATACACAATTAGGCTCGGCTGAAGCAGATCTAATTTTACGTGGATTTGACAACCCAAGAGAAGTAACCTACCAGGGTAAACTAATTTTTGAAGATGTAAATACTGGTAAACTCGCTAATAATACAAGCCTGGGAAAAACCAGCTTTAACCTGGATATAGATGGTAGCGGATTTGATGCTGAATCGCTTGATGCCGAATTAAAAGGACAAATTTCTAAATTACAATTTAACGGGTATACCTACCAAAGCATACGGGTTATTGGAAATCTTAGAAACCCGGTTTTTAATGGTTTATTAATGGCCAGCGATCCTAATTTAAAAATGGAATTTAATGGTTTGGCCGACCTTTCTGAAGATATAAATAACTACGATTTTGAAGCTTCTGTTGGTTATGCCGATCTTAATGCCTTAAATTTTGTATCTCGCGATACCCTTTCTATTTTTAAAGGAGACGTGATTATGAATATGAAAGGCACCAGTATAGACGATGCCTTTGGTGAAATTTTGCTGCTTAACACTTCCTACCAAAATCAAAATGATCTTTACTTTTTTGATGATTTCAGCATAACTTCCAGTTTTGAAGGCAGGGAAAGAACTTTAAGTATAAACTCTCCCGATGTGATAAGCGGTGAAATTATTGGAGATTTCAATCTTTCAGAAATAAGACCTTTAATTGAGAATTCCCTGGGAAGTATTTATACCAATTACCAACCCAGAACCATTACCAATAATCAATACCTTGAATTTGATTTTGATATTTATAATAAGATTATAGAAGTTTTTTACCCCGAAATTAATCTTGCGCCAAATACATTTATTCGCGGTCACTTAGCTTCAGATGAATCTGAATTTAAGGTGAATTTCCGTTCTCCCAGAATAGATATATTCGGGAATATGATGGAAACCGTAAATCTAAACGTAGATAATACCAATCCTATTTATAATACCTATTTTGAAGCCGATAGTGTTTCTACAAATTTTTATAATTTTTCAGAATTCAGCTTTATTAACGTAACCCAGCGCGATACGCTTTTTATAAGATCTGAATTTCAGGGTGGCAAAAACAATGAAGATTTTTTTAACCTTAACCTTTTTCATACTATCAACGAAGAAAATAAATCGGTTGTTGGTATACAGCGGTCAGATCTTACTTTTAAAAATAATACGTGGTATATAAATGAGGAAAGCAATAAAAGCAATAAAATAGTTTTTGACCTCGATTTTAAAGATTTTGCGATAGATTCTTTGGTGATGAATCATAAAAACGAAGAAATAAGGCTTAGCGGCGTTATGAGAGATTCTACATATAAAGATTTTAAAATGGAATTTGATAATGTAGATATTGGCAAAATCACTCCCCACATAGATAGCCTGGACCTTGCGGGAACGCTAAATGGAAAATTTGATTTACTTCAGGAAAACGGGGCTTATTATCCCAATACAAATCTTAAGGTAGATTCTTTAAATATTAACGACAATTTACTGGGTAATTTGGTGCTGGATGTAGAAGGAAATGAAAATCTCACCAATTATAATATAAACGCCAATTTGCGTAAAAATGGCAATGAATCTTTAAATGCCATAGGAAGTATAAATGTGAGTGGGAGTGAGCCTACCATAGAAATGGATGTAGATTTAGACGAGCTGAATCTCGCCGCTTTTAGTCCTTTGGGAGGTGAAGTACTTAGTAATATTAGGGGTGGTGCCTCAGGAAATGCCCAGGTTTCAGGAAATTACAAAAACCCCGATTTTTCAGGAGAAATAAGTCTTGAAAATGCAGGTTTACGGGTTCCATATCTTAATATAGATCTGGATTTTAAAGATGAAGCAATAGTTAATTTAACCCAGCAAGAGTTTGTATTTGACGATGTTGAAATTGAAGATACTAAATACAAAACCACGGGAACGCTTAATGGAAGTATTGGGCATAAAAACTTCAAGGAATGGGATTTAGATCTAAATATAGATACAGACAGGCTTTTGGTTTTAGATACCGAAGGTGATGAAGACGCATTGTATTACGGAACAGCTTTTATAAGTGGAGACGCAAGTATAGCCGGCCCAACAGATCAATTAGTTATAGATGTTACCGCCACAACCGAGCGCGGAACGGTTTTTAAAATTCCGTTAAGTGATACAGAATCGGTAGGAGATAACTCGTACATTCATTTTTTAAGTCCGGAAGAAAAAGCTGCCCGTGAAGCCGGTGAATCTATTGAGCTGCCCGAAGTCACTGGCCTGGAACTTATATTTGATCTAGATGTTACCAATGATGCTGAAGTAGAAGTAGTAGTAGATCAAACCAGTGGAAGTACATTAAAAGGCCGTGGTTCTGGAAACTTACTTTTGGAGATAAATACCAACGGTAAATTTAATATGTGGGGTGATTTCGTAGTATATGAAGGAGTTTATAATTTTAAGTATGCGGGGCTGGTTCAAAAAGTTTTTAATGTAGAATCTGGCGGAAGTATCAATTGGAATGGAGATCCTACCGATGCTCAACTTGATGTAAGTGCTATTTATTCCTTAAACGCAAACCCAGCAGTTTTACTTGAAAATCCTTCAATTAATAGAAAAATTCCGGTGGAAGTAGTTATCAATTTGCAGGGAGAAATAGAACAACCCGATATTACTTTTGATATTGCTTTTCCAAACGCCAGCTCTGTGGTAAGATCTGAGTTAGAATATAGAATGGACGACCGCTCCAGTAAAGAGCTTCAGGCGTTATTCCTGGTAACCCAGGGAGCTTTCTATAGTGAATTCGGCTTAAGGCAAAATGCAATTACAGGAACTTTGGCCGAAAGAGCTTCGAGTATAGTTAACGATATTTTTGCGGGAGATGATGGTAAATTCCAGGTTGGCGTTAATTATGTGCAGGGAGATCGTACGCCAGACCAACAAACTGTAGACCGTTTTGGATTAACACTTTCTACCCAAATTAACGACCGCGTAATTATTAATGGCCAGGTAGGTGTCCCCATTGGAGGCGTTACCGAATCTATTATTGTAGGCGACCTGGAGATAGATTTTCTTTTAAACGAAGACGGAAGCCTAAGAGCAAAGGTTTTTAATCGGGAAAATAATATTCAGTTTATAGGGGAAGAAATAGGCTTTACACAGGGAATTGGTTTGTCTTATTCGGTAGATTTTGACACCTTCAAAGAATTGATTAGAAAAATTGCAAATACCGAAATTCAATCTTTAAATAGCGAAACCGAGAAAGAAGAGCCTGCAACGCGTCCCCAGTCTCCTGATTATATTCGTTTTCCAGATGAAAATTAAAATTAGGAATATTAAGCAAATCAATTTAGAGTATTTAAATCTCTAATATTGGGTAAAACTTATTCTTTTTTCTTTTCAGGTAGCTTCTGAGTTTGTAATTTTAGGCAAGAATTTTAAAGTATGACAAAAAGAATTAAACGAATTGGAGTAATGACCTCTGGCGGAGATTCCCCCGGAATGAACGCTGCAATAAGAGCTGTGGCAAGGGCAAGTTCTTATTATCGTGTAGAATGTCTCGGATTTATGAGAGGTTTCCAGGGAATGATAGAAAACGATTATATAGAGCTTAATGCGCGTAGCGTTAGGAATATCATCAATTTAGGCGGAACTATCCTAAAATCTGCCCGGTCTAAAGAATTTTTAACTGAAGAAGGTAGGGCGAAAGCCGCGGCCAATCTTAAAAAAGCTAATATAGATGCAATGATTCTTATTGGTGGTGACGGGACCTTTAGAGGTGGAAAAGTTTTTAGTGAAGAACATAATATCCCTGTAATTGGCGTGCCCGGAACTATAGATAACGATATTTTTGGAACCCATTATACCATAGGCTACGATACGGCTTTAAATACAGTTATAGATGCTGTAGATAAAATTCGAGATACTGCCAGTTCCCATAATAGATTATTCTTTGTAGAAGTAATGGGTAGAGACGCGGGATTTATTGCGCTAAACAGTGGAATTGGCGCAGGAGCAGAAGAAATTTTAATTCCCGAAGAAGATCTTGGTTTAGATCGTTTGCTAAACTCCCTGGAGCGCAGCCGTAGATCTGGAAAAACATCAAGTATAGTTATTGTTTCTGAAGGTGACAAAATTGGTAAAAACGTATTTGAGCTGGCAGCTTACGTAAAAGACAATTTACCTTATTACGATGCAAAAGTAACCGTTTTAGGGCATATTCAACGAGGTGGAAGCCCAACTTGTTTTGATCGTGTTTTGGCCAGTAGATTATGCGTGAAAGCAGTAGAACTTGCCCTGGACGGTCAGCAGGATATTATGGTTGGAATGATGAATAATGAAATAAAATCTATAGAACTGGTAAATGCATTAAAATCAAAACCTACAATTAATAAAGAATTACTTCGCATTTCTGATATTTTATCTGTCTAATTTATGAAAACAGTTGCAATCATTGCCCACAACGGGAAAAAGGCTGAGATGGTTCAGTTTTTAAATAACCATAGAGAAGCCCTTCAGGCCAAAAATATTACCTTAATTGCTACGGGAACTACGGGCGCAAAAACGGAATCTGCCGGTTTTGAGGTTGAAAAACTACTATCAGGCCCCTTAGGTGGAGATGCGCAAATAGCCTCCCGTATTGCCGAAGGTAAAGTAGATATGGTAATCTTCTTTAGAGACCCGCTGGACAAGCATCCGCACGAACCCGATATTTTTATGTTAATGCGTTTGTGCGATGTACACGATATTCCCCTGGCTACAAATCCCGCCAGTGCCCGTTTATTAATGCAGGCTTTCTAAAATCTAATTTATTTAATTGAAATTTTCATTCCGCTTTCTTCTATTTTTAATTACTGTTTTCTTGATCTCAACCTCCCTGGTACGGTCACAGAGCAACCAAACTGAAGCGGCTATTTTTAATATAGGAATAGGTACGGTTTTTAGTGGAATTGGTGCTGTAATTAATAAAGAACCGCAGGAAAAGTTCGGCAAAGTACTGGTTAAAGGAATGGCACAGGGTGCACTTGGCGGCTACCTAGTTTATGAAAGTAAAGTTATTGCCGGAAGAATTTCTAACCAGAAAAACCTTACTTATGGCTGGCCGGCAAAATTTATGAATTCGGCGGGAACCTCCATAATAGAAAATGCCGCTTCTAATAGAAATTTCTGGGAACAATGGAACCTGAATATTGGATTTAACCGAATTGAATTTCACACCAAAAATCGTTTTCAGCTTAAATATAGGATACAACCGGTTTCTTTTCTTCTTACTGCTTATACCGCGGTTCAAAATAAATTTGAAGCTGAATTAAGTCTAAGAGTTGGAGAATTTGTCTTCTCAGGCAATAATACTTTTGGCTATGAAGATAATAACGATTATTACCTTGGCAGAGCCATAAGTACGGCAATATTACTAAATCCTGAAGCCGGCGGATTCAATTATAATACCGTTACCCACGAATTAATTCACGTGTTCCAGTATCACGATTTTAATGTACTAAACGCTTATGCAAATAAACCATTGAAAGAATTCAAAAAAGGCTCTGGCTTCTTCCGGAAAATGGATAAAATCTTTCATTACGATTTTAATATTTTCGTTTTTGCTGGTTTATATAAAATGGAGCATTTTGGAAAAGACCAAAAATCTTTTGAAGGCTATTATTCCAATTATTTTGAGCGTGAAGCTTATCTTTTTAGCAATTATTAATCTTTTACCGCAATTGCACTAATCTCTACATTTACAAATTTAGGGAGGTTTGCAACTTCTACCGTTTCCCTTGCAGGAGCAGTTTCAGCATTGAAATAAGATCCATAAACCTCGTTTATTTTAGCGAAATTATTCATATCGCTTATAAAAATTGAAGTTTTTATTACGTTTTCAAAATTCATCCCGGCTTCAGCTAAAATTGCCTTTAAGTTTTGCATTACCCTGGTAGTTTCTTCTTTAAGTTCGCCTGTTTCCAGTTCGTTAGTTTCTGGATTAAGCGCTATTTGACCAGAGATATAAAGCATATTGCCGGTTAAAACTGCCTGGTTATAGGGCCCAATTGGAGCCGGAGCTTTGTCGGTTTTAATTATTTTTTTCATCATTTTTAAACTTTTAAATTTTATAATCTTCGGTCTGGTTCGTTTCGTTTATCATATTTAATATCACTTAAGATAGACGATTTTATCCCGATAAAGAAATACCAGGATCTACGCTCACTAAAAGGCACCCAGTTAAAACTTAATCGCCAGGTATTTAAATCACGCTGAAATCTTAATTGGGTATAAGTAAAGCCTAACTCTTTTAAATCGTAACCAGAGGAAGCTCCAACTACCCATTTTGGCGAAAGTTCCACATCTCCCGAAAACATTATAGAGTGGGAGGTAATTTCATTTTGACGAGCGGTATTATTGTAGGTCATGGTATAAGAAAGCCGTAAATCCCATGGGATTTTATAATTATACCAATTATCGTTTCTTTCTTCACGATCTTCATCTGCAAATGGATCTTCTTCTTCATCATAGAACTTTCCTTCTAAATCAGATCCTTTTCCAAAAAGGTCATCACGTCTTCCGCCACCGCGATAAGTATCGTTATCTATTTCATCTTCACTTTCGTCTTCACCCTCGTCTTCAAAATCTTTACTGGAGAAAGCATAACCAAAGCTTACATTGGCGTTGGTAAACCTAAATAAACTACCACCGTTATTTATATTTAGTTTATCGGTTCTTCGGTTATTATTATCTAAAGCATAAATATCCATATTACCGGCAACGTTAATATCCAATTTATCGCGAACTATGGGAATACTACCTCTAAGAGCAATGGGAGACAGCTTTGGTTGGCCGTCTTCCCCGGCAAGGTTATATGCCGTACTCATACTAAAGTTATTAAGTAGTGTGATTTTCTCCGGTTCGGTAGCGGTACTGTCTTTAGAACGTACTTTGGCTTCCAGAGTATTGCTTAAACTAAGCCCCAGGGAACTTGAAAACCTGTTTCCCGGCGCCCCATATAATGTCCCATTAAACCGGGAATAATCTACCATATTAGTCTCGATAGGGTTTGCGGGATCAATACGCTCATAAGTATCGTAATACTGGTCAAAAGCGGGGTTTACATTATAACTAATCGAGGGTCGCATCACATGCCTAATAGCCTGGATTTTTTTGTCCTTTCCAAAATTCTTCAATCCATATAAGGTGGTACCAATACTGGCTCCAAAATTATAGGTTCTGTAAGAATCAAACCCGTTTATAGTATCAATTACCACCTCGTTATTAAACTCATCGTAAGATTGTTCGAAGGTTTTGAAAACCCAACTTTCTTCGTAATTAGCATTAGCACTAACACTTAGATAATTGAAAAGCTTAAAGTTTGTGGTAACCGGAATAGAATGCTGCGCGCCATAATTGGCGTCCTGGAACATTTCTGGTTTAAAAAACAAAGAATCTGTTGTTCTAATTTGATTCTCGGCCCTTACGTTATATTGAAAATTTATATTTTCTATCAATCCTTTTTTTGCGCCGGTTTTTGGAGCAAAAGGATAAATACGCGTCATACTCGCCTGTAAAGTTGGCAAACTCATATTTATAGTTTGCGTCCTTGTGTTTTGTTGATGCCGTGCTGCAAGGCTTAAATTAATCTGAGGTTCACCGGGAAAGGTTTTACTGTACGAAACCGAAGAACTTAAAGTATTTGTTAAGAAATTACCTGTATTCATTTGATTTACAGAATTCTGGTAATAAGTACTACTCCCCAAGTTTACCGAAGCACTAAACCTTGAATTAGGATTTGCCTTGGCATCCTGGTTGTGTGACCACTGAATATTATAGACAGATTGTTCAGCAAAATCTGGGAATCCTCGTTCACTCTGAAATAGGTTCTCGTACCGTATTCTTACGTTTCCGCGGTAATTATAACGCTTGGCATAATTACTTTCCAGGCGTACGGCATAACTTCCATTGGTATAATAATCGCCTAAAGTTAGTAAATCTACATAATCGCTAATCGCAAAATAATAACCTCCGTTTTGCAGAAAATAACCACGACGGCTATCCCCAAAACTGGGGATAATGAATCCTGAAGTTTCTTCTTCGGTTAAAGGAAAATATCCAAAGGGAAGCCCCAACGGTGTAGGTACATCTGCCAGGTACATATTAACAAAACCCGCCACGATCTTTTTATCTGGAACAAATTTTATTTTTCTCGCATAGAAATAATAATCGGGGTTATCTAAATCGTCATCGGTGGTAAAGCGCACATTTTGCATAAAATACACCGAATCGTTTTCACGTTTGGTAACTTCACCTCTTACATTAAAATTGGCTTGTTGTGTCCTGGAATTATAAACCAGTGCTCTTTCAGTATCAAAATTAAACCGAATAGAATCTGGCTCTACGGTTTGATTTCCCTGTACAAAAACCGGTTTTTGAGAATACGCACCGGTAGAATCGGGAATTCCATAGGCATAGACTTCATTTTTTTCATTGTCCATTATAATAAGCCCGGCATTAATCTGCATATCTCCATAAATAATTTGCGCTTCATTATAGAGATACATGCGATTCTCCTTTTGGCTAATTCGCATATAATCTTTAGCCTGGTACTTTACCGCATCAGTAATTAATTGGTTGCCCCGTTGCGGAGTTTGCAACGAATCTCCAACAATACTATCGGTTAGCCTTATGGTTTGGGCAAGTGGTAAGGAATCGCCCACAGTAACCAGCGAATCTCGTTCCCGGGCTTCAATATCTATTTCCTGATTATTCCCTATTTCCTGTGCGTTTATACAAACGATAGGAAGCAGTATAAAAATACAGCGAAAAAGTATATTAGGTATGTTTGTTTGCAATGCTCTAAGTGCTATTTTTGTAAAGAATGGCTTGCTTTTTGCAAAATCAAAATTACATATATTTTTTCAGCTTAGATTTGAGATTTCCTGAAAAAAGTAATTAAAATAATTAGCCTAAACTTAGCGTTACCTTTTTATGAGAACGAACCTACTTAAACTTTTCGTATTTTTCTTCATTTTTCTTGCAAGCTTGCAAAGCTTATTTGCAAATAATGATAAACCGAGAGATAGATTTGTGGTGGTTTTAGATGCCGGGCACGGTGGGAAAGATCCCGGAAATATGGGAAATGGTTTTAAAGAGAAAGATATTGCGCTTAATATTATTTTAAAAATTGGAAAGGCATTAGAAAAACAGGAAGGAATAGAAGTAATCTATACCCGCGATTCTGATATATTTATTCCTTTAGATAAACGAGCTCAAATTGCCAATGAGGCCGATGCCGATCTTTTTGTTTCGGTACATTGTAATTCTCATAATTCCCAAGCTTACGGTACCGAAACCTTTGTATTGGGACTTCATAAAACCGAAGAAAATTTTGAAGTAGCCAAGAAAGAAAACTCGGTGATATTTTTAGAGGAAGACTATGAAGTAACTTATGGGGGTTTTAATCCCAATTCCCCTGAATCTTATATAGGAATGGCGCTAATGCAAGAAGAATATTTAAACCAAAGTATTCTTTTAGCCGATTTTGTTCAGAAAAATTTCACCAACGAATTAAAAAGAAAAAATCGTGGAGTTAAACAAGCCGGTTTCGTGGTATTAAAAATGGCGGTAATGCCAAGTGTACTTATTGAAACAGGATTTTTAACCAATAACCACGAAGGCCCATATTTAAACAGTGCGGGCGGCCAAAACAAAATGGCTGCGGCTATTGTAGAAGCAATAAATAAATATGCCAACACTATAAACCTGTCTAACCTTGAGAGTATTGGGAGTACTTCCTCTTCAAACACACCACCTCAAAGTCAGATTTACGAGGGAATTACCTTTAAAATTCAGCTAGCCGCCGGTTCTAAACGTTTAGAAACCAAAGCATATAATTTTAAAGGATTGCAAAATGTAGAGCGTGCAAGGGAAGAGGGAATGTATAAATACTATTATGGAGCTACTTCAGATTACATAAAAATAAATAAGCTTCATAACGAGGCAAAACAAAATGGATATCCTTCAAGTTATATTGTTGCATTTAAGGAAGGCAGCAAGATTACAGTTAATGAGGCGTTAAAATCTAAGGTGAATTAACGGTTCTTTTCTATTTTTATTTCTAAATTTGTCCATATTCCTAAAAAAATAGCTTTTGAAATTTACACGTGAAGTAAAAACTGCATTCCTAGCAATAATTGCTATCCTCTTATTAATATTTGGTTATAGTTTCTTAAAAGGTAAAAACCTGTTGGATTCCAGCAGAACTTTTCATGCAGTTTATAACGATGTAGAAGGGCTATCACCTTCCTCGGCAGTAACCATAAACGGCCTTAAAGTAGGGCAGGTAACCCAAATTAATTTTCTTGATGCCCAGGGAACCCTGGTAGTTAGCTTTACTGTAGAAAATGATTTCGAATTCTCAAAAAATAGTACTGCGCAAATTTATGGTGGGAATATAATTGGCGGAAAATCTCTTGCTATTCTTCCAGATTACGAAATTAATCAAATGGCAAAATCTGGAGATACCTTAAATAGTGATATTGAAGAAGGTATTATGGAGTTGGTAAACGATAGGTTGACCCCGCTTCAGGATAAAGTTGAAAATACTATAGTTAGTGCAGATTCTTTAGTTACAGCAATTAATAAAATTTTAAACGATAGTACCAGGTATAATATACAAAACACTTTTAAAGATCTTAATGCAACTGTTGCTTCGTTTAAAGTAACCGCTAACGCACTAGAAGGAATTGTAGGTAGAAATTCAGGAAAAATAGATAATACTTTTACTAATCTTGATGAAATGACTACCAATTTCAATTCATTTTCAGATACTTTAACCAAGATGGATATTGGTAAAATCACCGCTGATCTTGAAAAAGTGGTAGCCGATTTTGAAAGCGTTTCAGATAAATTAAATAATAAAGAAGGTACCGCCGGGAAGTTAATTAATGATGATGCCGTTTATAACAACCTGGATAATGCTACCAAACAGTTGGAACAATTACTACAAGACGTAAAACTGAATCCTAAACGATACGTACATTTCTCTGTCTTCGGAAAAAACCCGAAACCATATCAGGAACCCAAAGAAAAGGATTCTATTAAATAACCAACTATGCAAATTATTTCCCAGGTCTTATTTCTAATTGCCCTAGTGGTAGGTATAGGTTTTTTTATTCGAAACATCCGCAGGTTATTAAGAAATATAAAATTAGGAAAAGAAGTAGATCGTAGCGATAATAAAGGAGAACGTTTCGCTAAAATGGCCAGGATTGCGCTTGGGCAAAGCAAAATGGTAAAAAAACCAGTTTCAGGCTTTCTTCACGTAGTTGTTTATGTAGGCTTTATTATAATAAATATTGAAGTTCTTGAAATTATAATAGATGGTTTATTCGGAACTCACCGGGTACTCTCTTTTATGGGCGGCTTTTATAATGTTCTTATCGCTTCTTTTGAAGTTTTAGCGCTATTAGTTTTAATTGGAGTTATTGTATTTTGGATTAGAAGAAATATCTTAAATATTTATCGGTTTTTAAGTCGTGAATTAAAAGGCTGGCCTAAAAATGACGCCAATTATATTCTTTATTTTGAAATGGTGCTTATGGTACTTTTTCTGGTAATGAATGCTACAGATTATCAACTTCAACTTAATGGAGCTCCTCATTATGCAAGTGAAGCAGGCATAACCGGAAGTTTTCCTATTAGCCAATTTTTACTTCCTATTTTTGAAGGAATGAACAATGCAACACTTATTATAATAGAGAGAGCGGCCTGGTGGTTACATATTTTAGGTATTCTTTTCTTCTTAAATTACCTATATTACTCTAAACATTTGCATATTCTACTGGCTTTCCCGAATGTTTACTTATCTAAACTTCAGCCACAGGGAGAAATGAACAACCTGCAATCGGTTACCGATGAAGTTAAATTAATGATGGATCCCGATGCCGACCCATTTGCTGCGCCGGCAGAAGAAGAGGAAGGCGCGGAACCCGATAAGTTTGGAGCATCAGATGTTTTTGATCTTAACCAGGTACAATTATTAAACTCATATACCTGTACCGAATGTGGAAGATGTACTGCAGAATGCCCCGCAAACCAAACCGGTAAAAAACTTTCTCCCAGGAAAATTATGATGGATACGCGAGACAGGTTGGAAGAAGTAGGGGAGATTATCAATACAAAAGGAAAATACGAAGATAACGGTAAGCAATTATTAGACGATTATATCTTACGAGAAGAACTTTGGGCCTGTACCACCTGTAATGCTTGTGTAGAAGCCTGCCCGGTTGGGATAGACCCGCTTTCTATTATTCTGGATATGCGTCGTTATTTAGTGATGGAAGAAAGTGCAGCGCCAAACGAGCTCGCCATTGCAATGACTAATATAGAAAACAATGGTGCACCATGGCCTTACAACCAACAAGATAGATTAAACTGGGCTAAAGAAAATTAATTTTCTAAAAGCGAACAAAATATTTTTGAAACCTGGGCTTACAAAAGTCTTCGGAATAAAATTAAAAGAAATTAGATATGGCAGAAGCGTTAAAAGTACCAACAATGGCCGAGTATATGGCAGAAGGCAAAAAACCCGAAGTTCTATTTTGGGTTGGTTGCGCCGGTAGTTTTGATGATAGGGCAAAAAAAATCACCAAGGCTTTCGTGAAGTTATTACACGAAGCGGGTGTGGATTTTGCCGTTTTAGGAACAGAAGAAAGCTGTACGGGAGATCCCGCGAAACGCGCCGGGAACGAGTTTCTTTTTCAAATGCAGGCTGCTACAAATATTGAAGTTCTTAATGGCTATGAAATAGAAAAAGTGGTTACTGCCTGTCCGCACTGTTTTAATACCATAAAAAACGAATATCCTGCCCTGGGTGGAAATTACGAAGTAATGCACCATACACAATTTTTAAAATCCCTTCTTACTGAAGGAAAGTTAAAGGTTGAAGGAGGAAAATTTAAAGGAAAACGAATTACTTTTCACGATCCCTGTTATTTAGGCCGTGCTAACGGTGAATATGAAGCGCCACGGGACTTACTTAGAAAACTTGAAGTAGAACTCGTAGAAATGCGCAAATGCAAGTCTAACGGACTTTGTTGCGGTGCAGGTGGTGGCCAAATGTTTAAAGAACCCGAGCCAGGAAATAAAGACGTGAATATTGAACGTACCGAACAGGCTATGGAGGTTAAACCTGAAGTTATTGCTGCGGGTTGTCCATTTTGCAATACGATGATGACAGATGGTGTAAAAGGAAAAAACAAAGAAGATAGTGTAGAAGTAATGGATGTGGCAGAACTTATTGCCAATGCTCACGATCTCTAAAATATTTTAAGTATTCAATTAAATAATTCAATTTTAAAAAGCTTGAGATTTTTTCTCGGGCTTTTTGACTTTTTAAGTATAATTTTTGAGGAAATCCAAACGTTAAAAGGTAAAAGTAACCTTGAGACAATGTTTAAATCAATTAGTTTTGTAAAAATATAATTTCAGTAATTTATGTTAGTACCATTCGAAAATCTACCCGATTCTTCAAGGGTGTGGATATACCAGGCAAACCGCTCTTTTACTACTGAAGAGTTAGAAGAAATACAATCACGTTTAGACCAGTTTGTAACCCAATGGACAGCTCACGGCGCCGATTTACAGGCCGGTTATTTAATTAAATATAAAAGATTTATCATCCTGGCTTTAGACCAGGAGAAAAATGCAGCTACAGGCTGTTCTATAGATGCTTCAGTACATTTTATTCAGCAATTAGAAAAAGAATTTAATGTAGATCTTTTAGATAAAATGAATGTCTCTTACAAACAGGGGGAGTTCATTGCATATAAAACCCTTTCAGATTTTAGAAAAATGGCCAAAGAAAAAGCTGTTTCTTCTAAAACCATTGTATTTAATAATCTTGTAAATAATAAAGCTGAATTTCTTTCAGATTGGGAGGTTCCTGCTTCTGAAAGTTGGCATAAGCGTTTTGTTAGTTAATGAAATTCACTTTCGCTCCGAAAATCTTTGTCTTAGCCTGTTTTCTTCTTGTTTGCTCTAATCTTTCTGCACAAAACGATCCTTTGCTGGCAGAAGATACGGTTGCACAAAAGGAATGGGTAGATAGTACCTATAATGCAATTAGCCTTAAAGAAAAAATAGGGCAATTGCTTATGATTAGCGTTTCTTCAGAAAGTGGGAAAGCTTATATTGAAAAAGCAAAAAAGCAAATTTCAGAAGAATATATTGGGGGAGTAATTTTCTCTAAAGGTGGCCCTGTTAGACAGGCTAAATTAACCAACGATTTCCAGGAACTTTCAAGAACTCCATTACTTATTGGGATGGATGCCGAATGGGGCCTGGCCATGCGCCTTGATTCTACCTTTGCGCTACCCTGGAATATGACGCTGGGTGCCATTCAGGATAATAATTTAATTGAAGAGGCCGGGGCGGCCATTTCCAGGCACTCCAAAAGACTTGGCGTACATATTAATTTTGCTCCAGTAGTAGATATTAATACCAATCGCAATAATCCCATAATTGGAAATAGAAGTTTTGGCGAGAATAAAATTAATGTAGCCGAAAAATCGCTTGCGTTTATGCGTGGTATGCACCGGGTAGGTACATTATCCAGTGCAAAGCATTTTCCGGGTCACGGTGATACAGATACCGATTCGCATAAAACCTTACCCACCATTCCTTTTTCTAAAGAAAGGTTGGATAGTTTAGAATTATATCCATATTATCCCTTAATTGCTCACGGACTTTCTAGCGTAATGGTTGCTCATTTAAATGTTCCTGCCCTTCAGGAAAATCCTAATACGCCATCTTCGCTTTCAAAAGCGGTAATTACAGACCTTTTACATGAAAAAATGAATTTTGAAGGGCTTATTTTTACCGATGCCCTTAATATGAAAGGTCTCACCAACAATGCAGAGCCCGGTGATGCCGAATTGAGAGCATTTTTAGCAGGAAATGATGTATTATTAATGCCTGAAAAAGTTGAAGTTGCTTCTGAAGTTTTAATCAATGCTTATAAGAATAATATTATAAGTCCAGGTAGATTGGCACATTCAGTAAAAAAAATATTGAAGGCGAAATACAAAGTAGGCTTGCACCAGCAAGAAAGCATCCAGGAGAATTTTATTTTTGAAGAACTTAATTCTGTTCGCGATAAAGTTCTACTGGAAGAACTCTTTGAAAACGCACTTACCTTAATTAAAAATAACAGAGCCGTAATCCCGGTTAAAGATATTGCCGACACCAGGATTGCCTATGTGAATTTTGGAGATGATGACGGGAGTACCTTTTTAAACGAATTGAAACGATATGCCCATATAGATTGGGTTTCAGCAACGCATTTAAACGATTTACAAAAGAAATTAGAAGAATACGATCTTGTAATTTTAGGTTATCATAAATCTAATAGCAGTCCCTGGGCGTCATATAAATTTTCTTCGGGAGAATTACACTGGATCAATCAAATTGCCATAGAAAATAAAACCGTTCTAAGTCTGTTTTCGAGTCCGTATGCGTTAAGGGAACTTCGGGGAATCAGTGAATTGGAAGGTATTTTAGTTAATTACCAAAACCATCCCGTAGCCCAGAAAAAAGCTGCACAATTAATTTTTGGTGCTGTTGAAGCCAGGGGAAAACTCCCGGTAAGCATAGGAAATAATTTTCCCGAAGGGACTGGTTATCAAACCAGAAATATAGATAGGTTGGCATACGGGTTACCGGAAAGTGTAGGTCTTAATTCCTATAAATTAAACAGAATTGATAGCATTATTACTGAAGCTATTGACAAAGAAATGACCCCCGGCGCTCAAATTTTAATAGCGAGAAAAGGAAAAATAGTTTACAACAAGAATTTTGGCTATCATACCTACGATAAACAAATTCCCGTTTCAGATACATCGGTTTACGATTTGGCATCATTAACCAAAATTCTGGCAACTTTACCGCTTATTATGGAGCAGGAAGAAGAAAGGATTGTAAGTTTTGATTCAAAGTTAGGAGAAATGATGCCTGTTTTTCAAAATTCGAATAAAGCGAATATTAGGTTACAGGATATGCTTATGCATTATGCCCGGTTAAAATCCTGGATTCCTTTTCATATTAATACTATAGACAGGAAAACAAGGTTACCTTCTAAAGATTATTTTCAAAAAACTCCTTCAGCTGAATTTAATACTAAAGTTGCCAATGAAATGTATCTTAGAAATGACATGAAAGATACAATTATCAGTATTATTAGGGATAGCGACTTAGAACGAAGATTAGATTATAAATACAGTGATTTACCGTTCTACATTTTAAAATATTACCTGGAAGGCTATTATGGCCAAACTTTGCATAATCTTACCCAGGAAAAAATTTATAAACCTTTGGGAGCAACCCATACAGGTTATATACCAGCTTCAAGATTTCCCTTAGCACAAATTGTTCCTACCGAAATTGATAAACTTTGGCGTAGGCAACTTATTCACGGGGTGGTGCATGATCAGGGTGCAGCTTTGCAGGGAGGTATTGGAGGTCACGCCGGGCTTTTTAGCACCGCTATCGATGTGGCTAAAATAATGCATGTTTACCTTAATAATGGGGTGTATGGTGGTAAAAGGTATTTAAAAGAAGAAACCATTTCTAAATTTAATACCTGTTATTATTGCGAAAAAAATGTAAGACGTGGCGTTGGTTTCGACAAACCCCAACTGGGAAGCTCGGGTCCAACCTGTAACTGTTTATCTATGGAAAGTTTTGGCCATAGCGGTTTTACGGGAACCTTTGCCTGGGCAGATCCCGAAGAAGAAATTGTTTATGTATTTTTGTCTAATAGAACTTTTCCCGATTCTACCAATAGGAAGTTAATTAGGGAAGATGTAAGATCTAGAATACAGGAAGTTATCTACGAATCTATAGATTTTTAGAATATTGGGAGAATTTATCTGCAAAACTTCATATAAAAACCAAGAATTCGGTCTTTGACCGTGTTATTAAAATTCTCGCTAAGGTGAGTAAATCGAGCTTAATGAAAATAGCCATTGTATGTTATCCTACCTTTGGAGGTAGTGGAGTAGTAGCCACAGAGCTGGGGCTGGCCCTGGCAAAACGCGGTCACGAAATACATTTTGTAACCTACAGTCAACCTGTACGTTTAGATCAACTTTCAAGCAATGTACGTTTTCACGAAGTACACGTTCCAGAATATCCGCTATTTCACTATCAACCATACGAGCTTGCGCTTAGTAGTAAATTGGTAAATGTTGTAAAACAGTTTGATATTGAAATGTTGCATGTTCATTATGCAATTCCGCACGCTTATGCCGGTTATATGGCTAAAAAAATGCTTGCTGAAGAAGGAATTAACCTCCCCATGGTAACTACTCTTCACGGTACCGATATTACTTTGGTTGGCAATCATCCTTTTTACAAACCGGCGGTAACTTTTAGTATTAATAACAGCGATATAGTTACTTCGGTCTCTAAAAGTTTAAAAGAAGACACCTTAAAATTCTTCAAGATTAGGAATGAAATTGAAGTAATACCCAATTTTATAGATTGCAGCAAATACGATAATAAAGCTTTTACCGACTGCCAGCGCGAAATGATGGCTGAAAATAAAGAGAGAATTATTACGCATATTAGTAACTTCAGAAAAGTAAAACGCATAGATGATGTGATTAAAATCTTTTATGAAATTCAGAAGAAAATAGATGCGAAATTAATGATGGTTGGAGAAGGCCCTGAAAAAGAAATGGCAGAAGACCTGGTAGATGAACTCAATATTGCAGATAAAGTAATGTTCCTGGGGCAAAGCCACGAAATAGATAAGATTCTTTGCTTCTCTGATTTATTCTTACTGCCTTCAGAAAAAGAGAGTTTTGGTCTTTCGGCATTGGAAGCGATGGTCAATGGAGTCGCCATAATTTCTACAAATACCGGCGGGCTTCCGGAAGTTAACCAACATGGAATTTCTGGGTATTTAAGTAATGTAGGTGATGTTCAGGAAATGGCAGCTAATGCTTTAAAAATCCTGGAAAACGATGAAACCCTGGAGAAATTTAAAAACAACGCCAGGAGTGTTGCTGAAAAATTTGACATTAAAAATGTAATGCCGCTTTATGAAGATATTTATAAAAGAGCTTTACAAATTACCGTATAAAAAAAGAGGCTGATTTTGAATCAGCCTCTTTTTCTTTAACCTTATCTGTTATTATCTAGAATTGGTATCTTACTCCAAGAGCTATATCAGGAGAAAATTCATTCAGTACATTATTATCGCTAAAGAATCCAAATTCTGGTCTAAAGTCTAAAGAAAGCAATAACGGGATATCAAAGTTATATTCAATACCTATATCACCTGCAAGGAATAAATAAGTACCGTCATCCTCATCACGAAATTCCCGGTTAGCATCCACACCTAAGATTCCAGCTCCCGCACCTGCGTACCAGTTAAATCCGCCTTCAATATTCCAAACCCATTGGTATAGTCCGGTAAGTTTAAATGCATCATAATCGCTATTATCACGCCATCCAAGGTCAAATTCTAAACGATTATTATTGGTTCCTACTGCTCTTTGATAAGAAACTTCAGCACCAACACCATCTCCACCCCCAAATCTTAGTCCAATGGCATTGTCTGAAATAGTCTGAGCTTCAGCCTGGTTATAAAACGTAGCGCCGATTGTAAAAACGGCAAGTAAAACTAATTTCTTCATAGTTAGCATTTTTAGATTTGTTGGCAAATTTAAATGTTAAAACCGCTCCGAAAACTTCTGGTAAGCCAATCTATTGTTAATATTGTTTAAAAATCTGTTAAGCACTTTAGGGGAAATTTTCTATTTTTAACCCACAATTATGAAAGAAAAACTTAACCAACTATCCCAGCAAATTGACGGCCAGTTATATGACGATAAATTATGGCGATCAATCTTTGCTACAGATGCTTCCGTTTATCGCGAAATGCCTTTGGCAGTCTGTTATCCAAAAAGTGAAAACGACTTAAAGAAACTTATAAAATTTGCAAAAACAAATAAAACTTCTTTAATCCCAAGAACCGCGGGAACCTCGCTGGCCGGCCAGTGTGTAGGCGATGGGATTGTGGTAGACGTTTCTAAGCATTTTACAAAAATCATAAAAATAGATGAGGAAGCGAAGACCGTGACTTTACAGCCCGGTGTAATTCGTGACGACCTTAACCGGATTTTAAATGATTTTGGTTTATTTTTTGGTCCCAATACTTCAACTTCCAATAGGTGTATGATTGGTGGAATGGTAGGGAATAATTCCAGCGGAACCACTTCTATTAAATACGGTACAACCCGCGAAAAACTGGTTTCTTTAAAAACCATTCTTAGCGATGGGAGTGAAGCCGAATTTAAAGATATTTCTGCAGAAGAATTTCAGGAAAAATTAAAGCTGGAAAGTCTGGAAGGTGAGATTTATCGAAATATCCATAAGCACTTATCTTCTGAAGAAAATAAAAAAGAGCTAATTGAAAAATATCCTCCTAAAAGTTTACACCGAAGAAATACCGGTTACGCAATAGATGAATTGCTCTATGCTGAAGTTTTTTCTGAAGGTTCTACCGAGCCTTTAAACCTGTGTAAATTACTTTGCGGAAGTGAAGGTACTTTGGCTTTTACTACAGAAATAACGCTGAAGCTGGACGATTTACAACCTCCGGAAGCCGCTATGATCGCCGCTCATTTTGACAGTATAGAAAGCTGCATGCAAGCCGTGGTACCGGTGATGAAACATTCGCTGTATACCTGCGAAATGATGGATAAAACCATCCTGGATTGCACCAAACAAAACCTAAAATATAAAGAAAACCGCTTCTTTATTGAAGGAGATCCCAAAGCGATTTTAATGCTGGAAATTAGGGCAAATACCGCTGCCGAAGTCCAGGAACAGAGCAAACGTGTATTAGAAACTTTAAGAGAATCTAATTTAAGCTATGCCTTTCCGGTTTTAATGGGTGAACAAATAGAGCTGGCAATGGAGCTGAGAAAAGCCGGCCTCGGGCTTTTAGGAAATATTATTGGTGATAAAAAAGCTGTAGCCTGTATAGAAGATACCGCGGTAGCGATTCCATATCTAGCAGATTATATTGCTGAATTTGCCGAAATAATGAAAAATTACGGCCAGGATGCTGTTTATTACGCGCACGCTGGTGCCGGGGAAATTCATTTACGCCCAATCCTGAATTTAAAAAAATCTGAAGACGTAAAACTCTTTAGAAGTATTACTACTGATGTTGCCAAACTCGTAAAAAAATACAATGGTTCTTTAAGCGGTGAGCACGGGGACGGTAGGGTAAGGGCTGAGTTTATTGAAATGATGATTGGTTCTAAGAATTATCAAATTCTTAGAGATATTAAATTCACTTTTGATCCCGATAATATTTTTAATCCCGGTAAGATTACCGATACCGCTCCAATGGATACCTCACTACGTTACGAGGTAGATAGAAAGGAACCTGAGATTTCCACTTTAATGGATTTTTCAGAGTCTGAAGGAATTCTAAAACTTGCCGAAAAATGTAATGGGAGTGGAGATTGTAGAAAATCGGCTGAAGCCGGTGGCACAATGTGCCCAAGTTATCGCGCCACAAAAGACGAAAAAGATACTACTCGCGCCCGGGCAAATACTTTGCGGGAGTTTTTAACAAATTCAGATAAAAGTAACCGATTTAACCACGAAGAAATAAAGGAAGCCTTTGATCTTTGTATTAGTTGTAAAGGCTGTAAAAGCGAATGCCCTTCCAGTGTTGATGTAGCTGCTTTAAAAGCCGAATTCCAGTATCAATATCAAAAGGAAAACGGGAAAAGCTTAAGAAGTAAGGCATTTGCGAACAATGGCAGAATGAACGGCCTGGCTTCTAAAACACCTGGAATTGCTAACTTTTTCTTTAAAAATTCTTTCACTTCCAGCATTGCCAAAAAGATGATGGGCGTAGCACCGGAAAGGAATTTACCAATTTTAGCAAAGCGAACCCTGGCTAATTATTATAAGAAAAATAAGAAGCGTTTTCAACTTGAAAATCCTATCAAAACGGTATATTTCTTTAATGATGAATTCACCAATTTCCTCGATTCAGAAATAGGAATTGATGCGTTAGAATTATTGCATCAACTTAATTATCGGGTAGAAATTGTAAAACATGAAGAAAGCGGTAGAAGCCATATCTCTAAGGGTTTCCTTGAGGAAGCAAAGGTTTTTGCTAATAAAAACATAACCATTTTTAAAGATTTAATTTCTGAAGAAACCCCTTTAATTGGGCTGGAGCCATCGGCTATTTTGACTTTTAGAGATGAATATTTGCGTTTAGGCGATAATAAGAAGGAAGCTGAAAAACTGGCAAAAAACTCATTCATCATAGAAGAATTTCTAAAAAAGGAAATCGCACTTGGTAATATAAACCCGGAACAATTTACTTCAGAAGAAAAAAATATTAAAATTCACGGGCATTGTCATCAAAAAGCACTTTCAAATACGGTGGTGACTTTTGATATCCTCAATCTTCCAAAGAATTTTAAAGTGAGTATAATACCATCAGGTTGTTGCGGGATGGCGGGTTCTTTTGGTTACGAAAAAGAACATTACGAGGCGAGTATGAATATTGGCGAGCAAACTTTGTTCCCTGCAGTTAGAAAAGCAACTGAAGAAACGCTTATTTCAGCAAATGGTACAAGTTGTCGCCACCAGATTTTTGATGGCACAAAACGCAACGCACTGCATCCTGTGAGTATTTTAAGGGAAGCTTTGGTTTAATTAAGTGCTCGCCCTTGCGCGATTGTATTTATTTCGGTACTGAACCGGGGAAATCCCGGTTATTTTTTTGAAAGTGTTTCGAAAGGCTTTTTCATCAGAATAACCGACTTCAAACATTACTTCGCCAACATTTTCACGGGAAGTTTCCAGGCTACGCTTGGCGGCTTCAACTTTTACGCGTTGTGTATACTGGCTTATAGTATTATCTGTTGCCTTCTTAAATCGGCGTTCCAGGCTGCGGCGGCTAAGAGCGAATTTATTAGCCAGATTATCTACAGTAATTTTTTCCGGAAAATGAGCTTCAATATATTCCTGAACTTTTTTAACGGTTTGATCCTCATGACTTTTTTGACCTTCAAATATTCTAAATGCCGATTGCTCCGCTTTATCCATATCTATCATAAAAGCTTTAGAAGTAAGAATAGCCATTTCACGACCCGCATATTTTTCAACTAAATACAGAAGTAAATTTAAATAAGAATAAGCCCCACCACTGGTATAAATACCCGAATCTTCAGTCAAAATTTTATCGGCTACCAAATTGGCTTCAGGGTAACGAGATTTAAAATCATCAGCGTGAATCCAATGGGTTGAACACTGTTTCCCGTTTAAAAGTCCCGTTTCTGCCAGGAAGAATGCTGCCACGCATAAACTGGCAATTTCGGTTCCTTCATCATAGTGTTTCTTTAACCAGGGTATAAAATCTTTATTTTTTTCCAAAGCAACTTCCGGTTCATCGTGAATGGCGGGAATAATTATAAGATCGGTTTTAGTGATCTCCTCGATCATTTTTTCGGGTTTAACTGAAAAAAGTCCGTTGGTTTGCTCGGTAGGATTAGAAACGCCTACAAGTTCCACTTCAAAGAGCGGTTTCTTAGCGCGCTGTTCTAAAAAGCCGTTCACCTGATTAAAAATTTGGTGAGAACCAACAATATTTACCAAACTGGTATGGCCCCTGGGAATTAGTATGGAAATATGTTTTTTCATCGGTCTTACTCTTGTATCTAAAACGAATTTATTATTGATTTATTCTGAAAATCAAGGAACTAATTTAATAACTCTAAAACTTTTTTGACGCAAACTCCCCTAAAATTTGGCGTATTTCCCCCAGCTGTTTTTACTAAAAACCCTGTAATTTTATGATAACCAATAAATTAACATGAAATGTTTAAGTATTCATCAGTATTTAGCGGCTTTTCGGTAAACGATATAGATAAAGCAGTAAGGTTTTATAGCAATATCCTGGAGTTTTCAGTGAAGACTAATGCTATGGGACATATTGAATTAGAAATTACTGATAATAATAACATTATAATCTATCCAAAACCAGATCACCAACCGGCTGTTTTTACCGTATTAAATATCCCGGTAGAAAATATTGATGAAGCTGTAGATCACCTAGTTAAAAAAGGAATTCAGTTTGAACGATATGAAGGAGAAATCGCCACCGATGACAAAGGAATATGTAGAAGCGATGGAAAAGGTCCAGATATAGCCTGGTTTAAAGACCCGGCTGGAAATATTATCTCGATTTTGATGGAATGAATCAAAACATAAACATCACAAGTTTTACTAAAAACGAAATTATGACAGAAAAAGAAAAGTTTATCCGGGAGCTTAACGATGCATTTGCGAAAGGAGATGTTCCATATATTCTAAATTGTATGGCTGACGATATTATTTGGGAAATGATTGGAGGAAACACCAGCCGCGGCAAAGCAGAAATTGAAAAAGAAATGGCTGCAATGAAAAATATTGAAATGCTGGAAATGAAGGTTGATAAAATCATTACCCACGGAAAATCTGCTGCCTCAAATGGTACTTTCAGGTTGAAGAAAAACGGTAAAGAAAAGGCATATGGATTCTGTGACCTCTATGAATTCAACGGATTTAAAAATGCGAAAGTAAAGAAAATGACTTCGTATGTAATTTCGCTGAAGGAAGAATAGTTTTTTAAAAAAACCTCTCTGAACTGTTTTAAAATGACCTATAAATTCAAATGATTAGAAAAATGAAAACACAAAAAATTATACCCCATCTGTGGTTCGACAACGAAAAAAATTCGGTAGAGAAAGTGGTGGAGTTCTATAAAACAATTTTTAAAAACGTTGAAATTAAAAATATTTCCCGCTATGGGAAAGCAGGTCAGGAAATTCATAAGCAAAAGCCAGGTAGTGTATTGACTGTGAATTTCTCTATTGAAAATTATGAATTTGTAGGCTTAAATGGCGGGGATTATTTTCAACTAAATCCTTCAGTCTCATTTTTCGTGCTTTGTAATGCAGAAAAAGAAATTGAAGATTTTTGGGCTAAATTGAAGAAAAATGGAAAAGTCTTAATGCCCTTAGATAACTATGAATGGAGTCCAAAATATGGATGGGTTGAGGATAAGTTTGGAGTTAACTGGCAATTAATGCTGGAAGAATCTCAAAACACAAAAGAAAAAATTGTGCCCTCGTTCTTTTTTACCGGTAAAAGCCACGGTAGGGCAGAAGAGGCGATAAATTTCTATACTTCGGTTTTTAAAAATTCCCAGATTGAAGGCATTTTAAAATATACCAAAGAAGATAAAAACGATTACGCTTTTGGCACGGTTAAACACGGCCAGTTTCAGCTGGAAGGACAAACTTTTATGGCAATGGCTAGCGGGGTAGAAAACGATTTTCCATTTAATGAAGCCATTTCATTTATCATTGATTGCCAAACCCAAAAAGAAATAGATTATTACTGGAACAAGCTTTCTACAGTTCCCGAAGCAGAGCAATGTGGGTGGCTAAAAGATAAGTTTGGAATTTCCTGGCAGGTGGTACCATCCACTTTACTTAATAAAATGCTGCAGGATCCTGATAATGAAAAAAGAGAACGCGCCATCGCTTCCTTTATGCAAATGAAGAAATTCGATATTCAGCAATTAAAGAAGGATTTTGAAGGCTAGTAAACTACCTCAAAGTATTTAAATCTACATTATCGAGTAAAAAACTTAAATCTAAAGCTTATGAATACAAAGCAAATATGGGCAAATTTAGCTGTAAAAGATTTAGAGCGAACAACAAGTTTTTATACCAATTTAGGTTTTAAATCCAATAATTCCTGTCCCTCAAAAGAGCTTATGAGTTTCATGGTGGGAGATAATAATTTTGTGATTCACTTTTTTATAGAAAGTAAGCTTAAAACCGCATCAAATGGTGAATTAGCTAATTTAAAGAAGGGGAATGAAGTTTTATTCACCCTGGCAGCTTCAAGTGTAGATGAAGTAAACCAGTGGGAATTAGAAGTTAAAAATGCAGGAGGCACCATTGTTTCCAAACCTCATGAATTTGGGGAAGGATATTACGGTTTTGTGTTTTCTGATCCAGACGGTCATAAGTTCAATGTATTTTACATGGATGGATTTTAATGATTTAAAAGCTTAAAAAGCTAATTCTATAATTCAACTGAACTCTTAGCTTAATAATAAAAAATAAAATTATGGAACGAAAAGAATTTACAAGCACAATTAATGCATCTAGAGAAAAGGTTTGGGAGGCATTATGGAGCGATGAAACCTACCCAAAGTGGACAGCGCCGTTTAGCGAAGGCTCCCGGGCAAAATCTGACTGGAAGGAAGGTAGTAAAGTATATTTCATAAATGCCGATGGAGAAGGTATGGTTGCACTAATCGATAAACGTAAAGATCCCGAAATTATGAATTTTAAGCATATTGGGATGGTTGATAAAAACGGCAAGGAAGATTATGAAAGTGAAAAAGTGAAATCCTGGGCCGGGCTGATGGAAAATTACCGGTTAAAAGATAAAAACGGAAAGACCAATCTCACCGTAACTATGGATTTAAAAGCTGAATACAAGGATTATTTTTTAAAAACCTGGCCTAAAGCATTGGAGAAATTAAAAGAAATAGCTGAAAACGATAGCCAGATGAAAAACCCGATAACAATTTCTGCTATAGTTAATGCTCCTGTTGAAAAGGTTTGGGAGGTATGGAACACACCGGAACATATTGAAAACTGGAATGCGGCTTCAGATGACTGGCATACAACTTCGGCTAAAAATAATTTAAAAAAAGGCGGCAAATTATCTTACCGTATGGAAGCTAAAGACGGTAGTACCGGTTTTGATTTTGAAGGTATTTATAGCGAAGTAAAACCTAACAAATCTCTTAGCTATAAACTTTCTGATGGGAGGAGAGTCAGTGTAATTTTTAATGAAAAAGATAACAATACTCTTATAAAAGAAAGCTTTGAAGCTGAAAACCAAAACAGTCGCCAAATGCAGCAAGAAGGCTGGCAGGCCATTTTGAATAATTTTAAAAAGTATGCGGAAAATTTAAAATGAAGTTACCAGGCTTAGAAATCTTCGTCACCCTGAACTTGTTTCAGGGTCTCATTTGAATCATTATAAAACAAAAACTATAATTAATTAAATTCAAAAACAATGACAACACTAAATCCTTATTTAAATTTTAACGGCAATACCGAAGAAGCTTTTAACTTCTATAAATCGGTGTTTAAAAGTGATTTCTCACAGTTGATGCGTTTTACAGATATGCCTCCGGGAGAAGAAGGTGCAGATAAAATTCCGAAGGAATACGAAAATCAAATTCTGCATGTTTCTCTACCAATTGGTGACAGCGTTTTAATGGGATCTGATTGTATTGAAGCATTTGGGCAGAAAGCTGTTTTTGGTAGCAGTAATTATATTTCGGTTACTCCCGAAAGTGAAGAAGAAACCCGCCGACTTTTCAAAGAACTTACGGCTGGCGGAGATATAGAAATGCCGCTGGAAGAAATGTTCTGGGGTGATCTTTTTGCGAGTTTTACAGATAAATTTGGAATCAAATAGAATCTGAATTATCCAATAGAAAAATAAAATTTATACCATCAAAAATAATCAATATAAAATTCAATTATGAAAAATTCAATCCTGGGTATCTTGTTTTTAATAGCAGCTTTGCCAATTACCGCACAGCAAAATACAAACAACAATGAGTTTCTCTTAAATTATTTTGAAGAAACCACAGAGAACCTGCAAGACGAAATCTCCGGACTTTCAGAAGAACAAATGCATTTTAAACCTTCTGAAAATGAATGGTCAATTAGTCAATGTATAGAACACATTATTTTAACTGAAAAAATGCTGTTTGAAATGGCTAAAACCGAGCTAAAAAAACCCGAAAATCCTGAACGAAAAGAAGAAGTGAAATTTAAAGACGAAGATTTAATTGAAGGAATAAAAGACAGAAGTAAAAAAGCCCAGGCCACTGATGAATTAACGGGAGATGGGCAGTACAACAATCCTGAAGCAGCTATGGCAGCTTTTAATAAACAAAGGCAAATAATCCTGGATTTTATAGAAAAAACACCGTTAGAAACATTCAGAAATCATATTAGTGATTCACCTTTTGGCGCAGTAGATGCCTATCAATCTATGCTATTTATCGCCGGCCATACCGGTAGACATACCTTACAGATTGAAGAGATAAAAGCTTCAGAAGATTTTCCGGAATAGAACCGCTTAATTTGTTAACTATAAATTAACCTTAGGTTCTGTAACTTATTAAGGAGACTGCTACTAACTGGAAACTTAAAATAAGTTTGATAAAAAATCCTTAACCAAAAAATGAAAAAAAATGGTTAGAGTATTTAAAACCAATATTACAGATACAGCCCTGGCAGAAGAATTTGTAGATTCTATTCACTTAAATTTCAGCAATTATATAGCTAATTTTGATTTAGAAGATTGTGATAATATCCTGAGAATTGAATCTTTTAATAATGAAATTTGCCGGGAAGCTATTATTAATCTAATTGCTGAAAAAGGTTTTTATGCTGAAGAATTGCCAGACTAATCTTTATTTTATTACGGTTATAGCTGCAAGCAGGCCTTTTTCAGGTTGTTTTTGAAGTTGATGGTAATAAGTGATGTTCCACTTTTTATCTTCATACTCCAGTGCGCTCAGGTTTTCTACCCAATCTCCAGAATTTAAATATAAACAGGTTCCTTTTTTATTGGTTTTTCTTATCATTTTGGGCTGGTGAATATGGCCACAAATCACATATTTATAGCCCCTTTCTATAGCAAGATCTGAAACGGTTTTTTCAAATGCCGAGATAAATTTCCCGGCATTTTTTACACTGTTTTTTATCTTTTTAGAAAACGAATATTTGTTTCTTCCCATTTTAACCAGTATTTGGTTGAGTAGACGATTAATGAGGATCAACACATCGTAACCCCAACCGCCCAGTTTAGCGATCCACTTCGCTTTGTGAATTCCAACATCAAATACATCCCCGTGAAAGAACCAGGCTTTTTTGCCATCCAGCTCTAGCACTAATTTATTGGTAATTGTTAAATCACCTAGTTGGGTATCGCTAAATTTTCTAAGGAATTCATCGTGGTTTCCGGTAATATAAATTACTTCGGTTCCAGTAGTACTAAGATCAATGATCTTTTTAATAACTTCAAGATGAGATTTTGGGAAATAACTTTTTCTAAACTGCCAAATATCAATAATATCTCCATTCAACACCAGTTTTTTGGGCTGAATACTCTCCAAATATTCCAGAAGTTCTTTAGTGTGAGCGCCAAATGTGCCTAAATGAATATCTGAAATAACAACTATTTCCGGCTTTCTCTTACTTGTCAAATGCTTGAATTTCTTTTCATTACAAATAACAGAAATCAGCAGAATTAAAACCTTTAATCTGCCTTATTGAATATTTATCAAATCATTAAATTCATTTCCATTTGTTAACGGAATATTAAATCAACTTACATTTTCAAATATTGACTGAAAAAATTACATTTGTTCAAAATCAATAAAATGGCAGGAAATTCCTTCGGAAAACTTTTTAAACTAACCACTTTTGGAGAATCCCACGGGCAGGCCATTGGAGGAATTATAGACGGTTGCCCGGCCGGAATAAAGTTGGATCTTGAAAAAATTCAAACCGAACTCAACCGTAGAAAACCCGGTCAATCATCGATTGTTACTCAACGAAAGGAACCTGATACCGTAGAGTTTTATTCAGGAATTTTTGAAGGAGAAACTACGGGAACTCCTATTGGGTTTGTAATTAAAAATGCCAACCAGAAATCCAAAGATTATTCGCATATAAAAGACACGTATCGTCCCAGCCACGCCGATTATACGTACGATGAAAAATATGGTGTGCGCGATTATCGCGGCGGCGGTAGGTCTTCTGCCCGTGAAACTGCCTGTAGGGTAGTAGCCGGTGCGGTCGCAAAACAATTTCTAAAGGATATTCAGTTTAATGCCTATACAGCTTCAGTTGGAAAAATTGAACTGGATAAAAATATCAAAGAACTTGACTTTAGTTTAATTGAAACCAATGCAGTACGTTGTCCTGATCCAGCTTCCGCAGGAAAAATGGAAGATTACATCAAGCAGATTAGAAAAGAAGGGGATACCGTGGGTGGAACCGTGCAATGTGTAATTAGAAATATGCCAAAAGGCCTTGGAGAACCGGTTTTTGATAAACTTCACGCCGAATTGGGTAAAGCTATGCTTTCTATAAATGCCGTAAAAGGTTTTGAATACGGTAGTGGTTTTGAAGGAACTAAAATGAAAGGTAGCGAACATAACGACCTTTTTAATGAAGACGGCTCCACTAAAACCAATTTAAGCGGTGGTATACAGGGTGGTATTTCTAACGGAATGGATATTTATTTTAATGTAGCTTTTAAACCTGTAGCTACAATTATGCAAAAACAGGAAACCATAAATAAACAGGGCGAAAATGTTGAAATGCAGGGAAAAGGAAGACACGACCCTTGTGTAGTACCTCGTGCTGTCCCAATAGTTGAGGCAATGGCCGCCCTAGTGATCGCCGATTATTTACTTCAGAATAAAAGTTCAAAAATTTAATTGATTTAAATCCTGAAATTTACTTAGCATGAAAAAACTTGCACTGCACTGGCAGATTTTACTTGGAATGGCTGCCGGGGTTATTTTTGCCTTAATTCTTACAAATTTTAGCTGGGGATCAGAATTTATTGCAGATTGGATAAAACCTTTTGGGAACATTTTTATCAATGCCTTGAAACTTATTGCAGTGCCTCTTATTTTGGCATCTTTGGTAAAAGGAATTTCCGACCTTAAAGATATTTCGAAGCTTTCAAAAATGGGAGCGAGAACCATAGTGATCTACATTTTCACTACTATTGTAGCGGTAAGTATAGGGCTTGGAATGGTTAACCTTATAAAACCTGGGAACGCAATTACCGCAGAAACCCAGCAAGATCTTATTGCAAGTTATGAGGGAGACGCATCCGGGATTAAAGCCAATGCCGATAAACAAAGGGAATCTGGGCCTTTACAGGCTTTAGAGGATATAGTTCCCGAAAATATTTTTGCTGCTGCTGGCGATAATGCCAATATGCTTCAGGTAATTTTCTTCGCTATTTTCTTTGGAATTGGGCTTATTCTTATTCCTGAAAAAACAGCAAAACCGGTAAAAGATTTCTTTGACGGATTCAATGAAGTGATCCTAAAAATGATAGATTTAATTATGCTTACGGCGCCATATGGTGTATTTGCACTTCTTGCCGCCCTGGTGGTAGAATCTCCCAGCACCGATCTTTTTGCAGCACTTGCCATGTACGGAGTAACCGTTCTAATTGGCCTTGCCTTAATGATAGGGTTTTATATTCTTTTGGTTTGGGTTGTAACTAAAAACAAACCTTCTTTCTTTGTAAACGGAATTGCTCCGGCACAATTACTGGCATTTTCAACAAGTTCCAGCGCTGCTACTTTACCCGTTACTATGGAGAGGGTAGAGGAACATATGGGCGTGAGCCGGGAAGTTTCCAGTTTTGTATTGCCAATTGGAGCCACTATTAATATGGATGGGACCAGTCTATACCAGGCCGTAGCGGCAGTTTTTATTGCCCAGGCCTTTGGAATGGACCTTAGTATTGGTGCCCAACTGGGAATTATCGCTACTGCTACTTTAGCCTCTATTGGTTCTGCTGCTGTGCCCGGTGCGGGAATGGTGATGCTCGTTATTGTACTGGCCCAGGCCGGTATTCCAGAAGCCGGTTTAGCTCTTATTTTTGCGGTAGACAGACCTTTAGATATGTGTAGAACTATGGTAAACGTTACCGGTGATGCCGCAGTTTCACTAATGGTTGCAAAATCTGTAGACAAGATGGGACCACCCAATGTAAAAGAATGGGATGATGATTACCACCCTGACAGTGATGTTGAAGAAACTGAACTGGAGAAAAAAGAGAAAGCTTAGTCCAGGAATTTAGATTTTAATTCTGGTGTAGGGATCATACAACTTTCTTTTTTACCGTACCATTTATAACGGTTGTTAGCCACAAAATTATAAATGCCATCCCGCAAACTTTCGGGAATAAATAGGAAGTTTTTCAGCAAAGAATAACCGCCGGAAAGTTCACGGGAAATTTCCAGTGCAGCGGTAGATTTTCGGTAATAAGCAACTCCCGGATCTATTAAAACAATAGAATCCAATTCTTCAGGATCCATACCGCGTTCTTCAACCAGTTTTCGACCTATTTCGCTTTGTAAAGAGGCAAATCGAAATACATCTTTTTTATCGTGTTCAATTATAAAAGTAACAGCGCTATTACAGAGGTTGCAAACGCCATCAAAAAGAACGATTTTTTTATCTTTTGGAATTTCCATATTATTTCTTTTTCATTGCCTGCACCAGTTCCAGTTTTTCCACATCAACCTGTGTGGTGAACATTCCGTAGTTTACGGTTGCTTTTCCTTTTTCAATTTTATCTAAAGTACCAACAGAACGGCTGTCTTCTAAACGCACCCTGTCTCCAATTTTGGGCGGAATCTTAGGCTTATTCGCTTCCTGGCGTTCTTTTTCGGTAGTTTTATCCTTTTCTTCTTTCTTCTTTTTTCTAATTACTTCCACCTTCTTTTTAACTTCCTGCTGAACTTTTTTCTCCTTTTCTTTCTGAATTTTTCGCTGCTTAGCCGATTCCTTTTTACGCTTGGAATTTTCCATTTCTACAAACTTCAGGAATTCGCCAATAAGCTCCTTTTTCTTTTTATTCTGAAAATATTTCTCACTCAACTCATTCACCTTTTGTCCCATATAAATGAGGCGCTGGTTGCTATCGTACAACTCCTGGTAGCTTTCCAGCTTTTGCTGAATCCTGGTATTGGTTTCCTCCAATTTGTCTTTTTCAAGAGCTGCCTTTTGTTCCTTAGTTTTTAGAGAATCGGTAGTTTTTTGAAGTTTAGAACGTTCTTGCTGAAGTTTCGCAATACTCCTGTCAAACCTAATTTTTCCTTTTTCGACTTTCTTTCTGGACCGATTAATAAGACTGTAAGGAATTCCATTTTTTTGAGCAACTTCAAAAGTAAATGAGCTCCCGGCTTCCCCAACCTGAAGCTTATAAATTGGTTCCAGGCTTTTAGAATCAAAAAGCATATTGGCATTGCTCATATTGGGCATTTCGTTGGCCAGCTTTTTTAAATTCGCATAATGCGTGGTTAAAATACCAAAAGATTCTTTTTCATAAAAAACTTCCAGAAAAGTTTCAGCTAAAGCACCGCCAAGTTCTGGATCACTTCCGGTTCCAAATTCATCGATAAGAAAAAGGGTTTTATCGTCACATTTCCGCAGAAAATAATTCATATTCTTGAGGCGGTAGCTATAGGTACTCAAGTGATTTTCTATTGATTGATTATCGCCAATATCAGTAAGAATTTTTTCAAACAAGCACATTCGGCTATACTCATGTACGGGAACTAAAATCCCACTTTGTAGCATTAACTGTAATAATCCTACGGTTTTTAAGGTAATACTTTTTCCGCCGGCATTTGGCCCGGAGATTACAATAATCCTGTTGTCTTTTGCCAGTTCAATACTTTGCGGATAGGTTTTATCGCCTTTTTTCTTATTGCTTAAATAGAGTAGTGGGTGATAAGCATCTTTAAGCTGCAGTTCGCGCTCTTTCGTAATTTTTGGCAGCAACCCATTGGTCATTTCGGCATATTTGGCTTTTGCCGCAATAACATCTATTTCACAAAGCAAATTCTGATAATCTATTAAAACTGGTTTAAACGGTCTTATTCTATTGGTAAGTTCCTTTAGAATCCGTTTAATTTCCTCTTTTTCTTCATACTCAAGATTGTTGAGCTCCCGAGTATATTGATAAGTCGCTTCCGGCTGAATATAAACAATACTTCCGGTTTTCGAGTTTCCTAAAATTCCGCCTTTAACCTTACGGCGATGCATTGCGGTAACGGCTAAAACCCTAACATTTTCTACCACACTTTCTCTAATTTCATCTAAATAACCGTAAGAATGATAAGTGGTAAGCGCTTTTGCGAAACTGGAGTTAATTTGACCTTTCACCTGGTTAATTGATCGCCTAATTTGTTGTAAATGCGGCGTAGCATCATCTTTTAACTCGCCAAATTTGTTGATCACCGCACCAATGCTATCTACAATTTCAGTAGTATATTCTACTTCAGAAGTGGTTTCAAACAAACTCGGGTAATACTCCTCGAATTTTCTAAAAAATTTGATGTGTGTATTTACAGTTTCTGAAAGGCTGGCGATTTTTCTGAAACTACCAATTTCAAGAATAGAATCTTCAATTTCCAGCGTGCGCAATTCATTTTTAATAGCATCAAAGCCGTGATTTGGAATTCGGCTTTCCCGGGTTTTTGAACTTACATACTCATTGGTTTGATGAAGTCCGAAGAGTGTCTTTTTTCCGGTTTTATATGGCTGAAGTTTTAAAGCTTTTTCTTTTCCCGGTCCTGTAATGCATAAATCTGAAATTTGCTGGCAAACAACAGGGAATTCGAGGTCTATAAGGCTTTTTGGTGCAATTTTAATCATAAATAAATTTCCCTACTTTTGAGGTTCTGCAAATTTACTTAATTAAAATGAAGGTAGATATACACCCCAGCTGGAAAAAAGAACTGGCCGAAGAATTTGAAAAAGATTATTTTAGAAGCCTGACAGAATTTGTAAAAACCGAATATACCGAACATACCTGTTTTCCAAAAGGGAAAGATATTTTCTCGGCTTTTGAACACGCCACTTTTCCAAATACCAAAGTGGTGATTTTAGGCCAGGATCCATACCACGGGCCGGGACAGGCTAATGGGCTCTGTTTTTCAGTTATCGATGGAATTCAATCACCACCATCGCTTCAAAATATTTTTAGGGAGATTAAAGATGATTTGGGTAAACCGGTACCAGATTCCGGAAATTTAGAACGCTGGGCAGATCAGGGTGTCTTATTGCTGAATGCTACATTAACGGTTAGAGCGCACCAGGCAGGTTCGCACCAGAAGAAAGGCTGGGAAAAATTTACCGATAGGGTAATAGAAATAATTTCTAAGGAAAAAGAAAATGTGGTTTTCTTACTCTGGGGCGGTTATGCAAAAAAGAAAGGAGCCAAAATTGACTCCTCTAAACATCTTGTATTAACCAGTGGGCATCCATCTCCTTTAAGCGCAAACCGTGGTTACTGGTTTGGTAATAAGCATTTCAGCAAAGCAAATGCTTATCTAAAAGAAAACGGGAAACAACCAATAGACTGGTAAGCTTAAAATCTAAATCCAAGATTTACGTTAAACTGGCCCACGATAGTTGGAGAGTTTTCGCTAAGTAGATTTCTACCAATTCCTGCCCCGAGGTCTAAAAAGAATCCTCCCGTAGAAACGAATTTGCCCCCAACGCCAAAGCCAAGTGCGAAATCTGTGTAATTTTCATATTCGTAATAACCATAACCATCTGGTCCCACTACATAATTATCGTCATATTCTCCACTGGAAAGCATTCCGAAACCGTGAACGTAGAAACCACGAGCATAACGGTCGCCAAAGAAATATTTGTATTTCCCGGTTAGCGAAAAATCTTTATAAAATGCATCGTCTATATTCTCGTTGTCGCGATCTAAAGCTCTTAAAAAACCTTCAATTGCCCAACTGGAATTCTTGTCGATAATGCGTTCGTATGTGAGATCTAAAGCGCCAAAGGCAACGAGGTTATGCGCACCAATACTTAATTCATTTTGAGTAATATCCCTTTTATCGGGTTCGGTAGTTTGGGTATTTTGCGAGTCTTGCGCGAAAGTAACTGATGAAATAAGTACTAAAAATAGTAGTAATGGTTTTTTCATTAAAGTAAAATTGATGAGTTATGATTGATGATTAATTGGGCTACAAATTATGAATAAATTCGGATGATCGCTGTTTTTTTGAAATTAAGTTTAGTTCCAATAATTTCTCCTGCACTTTTTCTACCTCAGCTTCAGCTATTTGCTCTGCACTCCAATGTGTAATATCAAGCCATTTTTCAATATCTTCAAGGCGCTGATCGTATCTTTCGGCTAATTTTTCGGCGATTTTTGGTAGTTTTTTAAAGCGTTGAGTCTCCCTGTTTAAAATTTCCAACATTGTTTTAAGGCGTTCCGGTTCATTTTTTAAACTCTCATTTCTGGCAGCAATCACAAAACATGGCCAGGGCGTAGGGCAATCTGCAAGTCTTCTAAAGGTATGGTTATCTACCAAAGGTTTGGTGGTAAAATGCTCCCACATAAAATATTGGGCTTTATCTTCTTTTAGCGCTTCTACAGCTCCATCCAGGTCTTTTACTATTTCAAACTGTAATTCTTCAGTATTCCATTCGTGGTTTTGTGCATTAACATAGGCCATAAGATGTGAACCGCTACCTTTTCTGCTAATTGCCGCTTTCGTGTGTTTAAGTTCTTCAATCGATTTATACTTAGAACCCGCCGCTACGTGAATTCCCCAAACCAAAGGAGAACCTATGTAAGTTTGAATAATCTTACTTTCATTTCCAGAAATTATATCTTTTAAAATTCCTTCAGTTAAAATTACTGCTACATCAATTTCTCCAGATCGTAAGGCTTTGTTCATAGCACCGGTTCCACCTGGAAAATCTTTCCAAATAACATTAATGCCACGCGTTTCAAATAATTTTTCTTCTATACATAAATGCCACGGAAGGTTAAAATGTTCGGGGACTCCACCTACTTTTATAGTTTTCATTTGCTATGTTTTTCTTTTAAATAATTATAGATTTCGTATTGCGATCTCACGGGCTGCTCACCGTTTGCTCTCTTAACATACTCATTTTTCTCATCAGCATCCTGAATTCTCGCTTTTACATTATCTTTTAGCTGAATTTCAAGGATTTCTCTGAATTCCTGTGCTACATCTTTATCCAGAATAGGGGAGAGCACTTCTATTCGGCGGGAAAGGTTACGCGTCATCCAGTCGGCACTGCCGTAATAGATCTTTTCATCTCCACCGTTTTCAAAAATATAGATGCGCCCATGTTCTAAATACCTATCTACAATACTGGTAATATAAATATTTTCACTTAAACCTTTAACTCCGGGAATTAGGCAGGTAAAACCGCGAACCAGCAGTCTTATTTCTACACCGGCATTACTGGCTTTATAAAGCAACTCGATTATTTCGGGATCTTCAAGGCTGTTCATTTTAGCGGTGATCTTTGCCTTTTTTCCTTCCCTTGCGTAATCAATTTCGTTGTAGATAAGTTTAATAAATTCCTGTCGTGTAGAAAATGGAGAGATCAATAAGTTTTTTTCCCGCGGAATAATTAATTCTCCTTCAAGAACTTTAAACAAACGCGATAATTCTTTAGCAATTTGTTTATTTGAAGTGAAAATAGCGTGATCGCAATATATTTCTGAAGTTTCACTATTAAAATTCCCGGTACCTATATAGGAATAGTTCACTAAATCATCGCCTTCCATACGCTGTACCAGCATTATTTTGGAATGTACTTTAATCTTAGGATAGGAGTAAATTACATTGGCGCCTTTTTCCTCAAATTTTCGGCCCCAAATTATATTATTTTCTTCATCAAACCTGGCTTTGGCTTCTACAAATACCGTAACCTGTTTTCCGTTTTCCAGAGCCTTTAAAAGTAAACTTGTTAATCTTGATTCATCTGCAACCCGGTATAAAGAAATCTTTATTGCGGTTACATCTTTATCGTCCACTGCCTGCTCCAGGAAATTCTCTACATAAGCAAAAGACATATAAGGGAAATGTACTGCCTGGTCTTTTTCTGAAATTGTTTCAAAATAATTTTTTGATCCCGAGAGTACTTTATGCTCTATTGCAGGAAGTTTTTTATAATGAAGATCTGGATTATTTGTAGGATCGGGGAAGGAAAAGAAATCATTAAAATTGTGATATTTCCCCCCGGGCATCATATCAATTTTTCCAAGCTTCAGCAGTTTTCTAATTCTTTTATGAAGAAAATTTGGCATTTCAGCATCATATAGTAAACGGGTCGGTTGACCATCGGTTCTTTGGGCGAGTGAATCGTAGATCTTTTCAGCCAAAACTCCTTCATAAATATCTTCAATATAAAGCTCGGCATCACGGGAAAGTTTTATTTCATACACGCCCTCAATCTTATGATCTTTAAAAATTGAACTTACCTGACTTCTAATAATTTCATCTAAATAGGTTATGGAATTATCTTCGCCATCGCCTTCAAGATTAACAAATCTTCCGCAGGCATCCACAGGAATATTTACGATCCCAAGTTTTTCTTTATCGGTAAAACTCACCACAAAATATAATTCGGCGTTTTGAAGAAAAAGTTCATTTTCTTCCTCAAGATCAATAACCTCGGGCTTAATATGCGATTTTACCTTTTGCTGAAAATAGTTGGATGCAAATTCATTCTGGGCTGTATTAAAATGCTCGGCATCTATAAGAAGAATATCGTTTTTAGCAAGCTCAGGCAAAATTTGTTTTTGGTAAATCTCACCAAATTTGTGCTGTTGCCGTTTTACTTCCTCCAGGATTTCCTTGGTAGTTTTAGTAGGTTTTAAGGCGAGTTTTTTACGAATGCTTTTCTCCACACGTTTCATTTGGCGAAGCTGCGCAACCCTTACCCTAAAGTATTCATCTAAATTAGAAGAGAAAATAGCTAAAAAACGAATCCGCTCGTAAAGCGGATTGAGTTTATCTTCTGCCTCCTGTAAGACTCTAGCGTTAAAGCTCAGCCAGTTAAGGTCGCGATGCCTTAATGGAATTTCTTGTGGTTCCTGCATTATTGATTAGTGGTTTGACCAAAAATACAAATAAGGGCAGAGGTTTGCTTTTAATTTTCTGTTAAATGCGCAGGCAGAAAGATTTTAAGACTCCTATAATTTTATAATAAGATTACTTTGTCAATTGCTCTAAACTGTATTGAATAAGCTCATCTACGGTTTTTTTAGGATCTTTTGAAAAAGTTCCCGCGGCTCTGTTGGCAATTATTGCATTCATAGAAATCGCATTATGCCCAAGTAATTTAGACAAGCCATAAATTGCCGATGTTTCCATTTCAAGATTCGTGATTTTCTTATTGTTGAATGAAAATGAAGCTAGTTTATCGTTCATTTTATCATCCTGAAGCGCTAAGCGTAAAATCCTTCCCTGCGGGCCATAAAATCCAATATTTGTAGCGGTAACACCTTTATGTACACGAGAAGACTCCATACGGGATATTAGGTTTTCACTCCCATCTACTACGTAGGGTGCGGCTTTCTTTTTAAACCAGTCTAAGTGTTTACTAAAAGCATCAGCAAATTCTGAATTTTGAATATGCTCGCTTTCGTAGAAGTGTAAAAGTCCGTCAAAGCCAATTGCGCTTTCGCTACTTAAAAAGGAATCTACCGGAACTTCCTTTTGAATAGAGCCCGAAGTTCCAATTCTTATAATATCTAAACTCGTAATTTCTTTTTTAAGCTCCCTGGTTTCAAAATCTATATTTACAAGCGCATCAAGTTCGTTAAGTACAATATCAATATTATCGGGGCCAATTCCCGTAGAAATCACACTGATGCGTTTTCCTTTATAATAACCTGTTTGAGTATAAAATTCCCGTTTCTTTAATTTAAATTCAACTTTATCAAAATGCCTGGTAATTCTCTCAACCCGATTAGGATCACCTACTAAAATCACAGTCTTAGCGAGATGTTGTGGTAATAAATTTAAATGGTAAACGCTACCATCACTGTTTTGTATAAATTCCGAAGCTTCTATTGGCATATTATAATTTTAAAACTTTATGGGAGTCGGCATCATAGAGAAAATCAAAAACTCTTGCACCTCCCAAACATTCTTCATTTTTAAGTTCCTGGTAAAAATTTTTCTTCTGGTTTAAGGCATCCTCACCTTTTGAGGTTAACACCACGCGATTATCTTCCAGCGTATAGAAAATAGATAGTTTACTGAGTACCCTTTCCATTTGAGAATCGCTATAACCATAATAGCCCTGGTACTGCAGGGCGTAACCCAACAATTGGTTAAATGAAGTTATTTGCTGATTTTCTACCAGTTTAAGTACATTTCTCTCCAGCGAATTAATGCCGGTTTTACTATTGGGAAAACGTTCTATATGCGCCCTAATGCAACTGGAAAGATATTCAAAATTTGAAGTCTTTTTTATTTGTTTCTTGAGTTTCATAGGGTCGTTGCTGCAATACAGCTCCCAAACCAAATTAGCAATCTCCAGGTCTTCTTCTTCTAACTGAATTTTTTTATTAAAATGATTTAATAAATGTTTTTGCGGAAGCCTGGAAAGCGGTAGAAATTCATCTTCTCCTTTTTGGCGTTTACTACATACCAGGTAAAAAGGAACTTTTGGTTGGTGTTCCCTGTAAAAACTTATGGCCGCCAGCATATTTATATGGCAAAAAAGATCAAATTCAAACCAGAGTACCACGTGGTCGTAATCTTTAGCTTTTTTTAGTTTTTTAAGCTGGGATACAAAACGCTCTTTATATTCTTCAGAAGAAATATTGTAGGCTTCTTTTAAAAATTTCTCTCTTTTCCTAATGAATTTCAAAGAACCAACTTCTTTAACACACGGCCCTTCGCAAAGCAATTCCCGCCAAACAATAATTTGCCCGGGTAGATCCAGTTCTTCAACCTGTTCGGTTAAGCTATCACCATTAACAATATGCAGGGCTTTTTTTTCCATTGGGAGAATTTAAAGGTTGGTGGAAATTAACCGCCAACCCGTTTTACATTATAGCCATCTTTTCTAAGCAGTTCCATAATCTTTTCCCTGTCGTCACCCTGGATAATAATCTCACCATCTTTAGCCGAACCGCCAACTCCACATTTTTTCTTTAGCTTCTTTCCAAGAATTACTAAATCGTCATTGGTTCCTTCAAAGCCTTTAATTATAGTTACGGTTTTTCCACCGCGCCCTTTACTGCTAAAATGCGCTTCCAGTTGCTGATCTGCTGGTGCTAAGGTTTCTTCGGTTTCTTCGTGCTCGTTTCCTTCAAAATCATCATTTGTAGAAAAAACAAAACCGCCTAAATCTTCTAGTCCGAGTTTCTTCTTCACCATAACTTACTTTTTTAGGAGTCCAATTTCTACCAGACGCTGGTGTAAAAAATCGCCGGCAGTAATATCTTCATATTGTTTTGGATTCTCTTCATCTATACATTCTTCCAGGCAATCTAAGCGCATCTCACTCCTGGGGTGCATAAAGAAAGGAATTGAATATCTTGGTTTATCCCACTGCTCCTTTGGTGGGTTAATTACGCGATGAATTGTAGAGCGTAATTTATTATTGGTATGTCTCTCTAACATATCTCCCACATTAATTACCAATTCATCTTCCTGGGGTACCGCATCTATCCACTCGCCATCTTTTCGCAATACCTGTAAACCTCCTGTAGAGGCTCCCATAAGTAAAGTGATAAGATTTATATCTCCATGAGCGCCGGCTCTAACCGCACCTTTAGGCTCTTCGGTAATAGGAGGGTAGTGGATTGGTCTTAAAATACTATTTCCGTTGCTGGCCCAGTGATCAAAATAATGTTCTTCCAAACCAATGTATAAAGCTAATGCCCGTAATACATAAATACCGGTTTTTTCCAGCATTCGGTAAGCTTCCATGCCTACCTTATTAAAATCTTTAAGTTCAGAAACCTGTACATTTTCTGGGTATTCTTCAGTAAGATTTGCATCTTCAGCCGGTTCCTGCCCAAAATGCCAGAACTCTTTAAGATCACCTTCTTTTTTACCTTTTGCGTGCTCTTTTCCGAAGGAAATATAGCCCCGCTGACCGGCAAGACCTTCAATTTCATATTTTTTCTTCACTTCTAAAGGAAGGGCAAAAAAACTTTTTACTTCTTTATATAGATTTTCTTCCAGCTCATTATCAAGAAAATGATTTTTTAAAGCTACAAAACCAATCTCCTCGTAAGCTTTGCCAATCTCTTCAACAAATTTTTGTTTTCTGTTTGGATCTTCTGAAAGAAAATCGGCAAGATCTACGCTGGGAATATTATTCATCGCCATAATATGCTTAGTTTTTTGAGAATTTAACACACAAAGTTAAAGAAAAATACGGGAGCTAACGAGGCTTTTTAAATTTCTTAGCATTTATAATTTTGGTTACATTTGGTAAACAAATACACACTATGCAACCAAACTCTTCCCAGCCACCTGCCATTAAATTTAAGAAAGAAAACCTTTCTTCAGCACAATTGTTAGACTTATATGCAGCGCTTTTAAAACCGCGTTTAATTGAAGAGAAAATGCTCATTTTGCTGAGACAGGGTAAGATATCTAAATGGTTTAGCGGCATAGGCCAGGAAGCAATTTCTATAGGGGTAACCAAATCCCTTAATGCCGATGAGTATATTTTACCAATGCATAGAAATTTGGGAGTTTTTACTTCTCGTAACGTGCCATTAAACCGACTTTTCTCGCAATGGCAGGGGAAACAAAACGGATTTACAAAAGGACGGGATAGAAGTTTTCACTTTGGAACCCAGGAATATAAAATCGTGGGAATGATCTCTCATTTAGGACCTCAGCTTGGAGTAGCCGACGGAATTGCTTTAGCCCATAAACTCAAAGATGAAAATAAAGTAACCGCGGTTTTTACCGGGGAAGGTGGCACCAGTGAAGGCGATTTTCACGAAGCGCTAAATATTGCATCAGTTTGGGATTTACCGGTTTTGTTTTGCATAGAAAACAATGGCTACGGACTTTCAACTCCAACAAATGAACAATATAGATGTAAAGATCTTGCCGACCGTGCCCAGGGCTACGGAATGGAATCTCATATTATTGACGGAAATAATATAATTGAAGTTTACTCTAAAGTTTCTGAGGTTGCTGAAAGTATTAGACAAAATCCCCGACCGGTTTTACTGGAGTTCAAAACTTTTAGAATGCGGGGCCACGAGGAAGCCAGTGGAACAAAATACGTTCCAGAAGATTTAATGAATTTCTGGCAGCAAAAAGATCCTGTAGAGAATTTTAAACGTTTTCTGATGGAAGAAAATATACTTTCTGAAGAGCAGGATGTGCACTTTAAAAATGAAATTAAAGCTGAAATTGATGAAAATTTAAAAGCAGCTAATGAAGAACCGGTTTCAGAATACATTGAAACTAATGAATTAAATGATGTTTACCAAGAGTTTGTATATCAAGAGGTTAAAACAAGTTCAGAAACTGAAACTATAAGATTTATTGACGCTATTTCTCAAGCGGTAAAACAATCTATGCAAAGACATAATTCCCTGGTGTTAATGGGACAGGATATTGCAGAATACGGTGGAGTTTTTAAAATTACCGAAGGATTACTGGAAGAATTTGGTAAAGAAAGAGTGCGAAACACCCCAATTTGTGAGTCGGCTATTGTGGGAACCGCAATGGGACTTTCTATAAATGGAATGAAGGCTATGGTAGAAATGCAGTTTGGAGATTTTGTGAGTTCCGGTTTTAATCCTATTGTAAATTACCTGGCTAAAAGCAATTACCGCTGGAATCAAAATGCCGATGTGGTTATAAGAATGCCTTGTGGGGCCGGGGTAGGAGCAGGACCTTTTCATAGTCAAACTAATGAAGCCTGGTTTACCAAGATTCCAGGCTTAAAAGTTGTTTACCCTGCGTTTCCATATGATGCAAAAGGCTTGCTTAATACAGCTTTTAACGATCCAAATCCTGTGTTGTTCTTTGAACACAAGGCGTTATACCGCAGTATTCGGCAGGAAGTTCCCGTAGATTATTACACCTTGCCATTTGGAAAAGCTTCAATATTAAAAGAAGGGGAAAAGCTTACAATTGTCACTTATGGTGCAGCCGTTCACTGGGCTCTAGATACCTTAGAGGGAGCAGAATTAGAAAAAATAGAATTAATAGATCTTCGTAGCCTGCAACCTCTAGATAAAGAGACCATAATTAATTCGGTTAAAAAAACCGGAAAAGTACTTGTACTTACCGAAGACTCGCTTTTTGGAAGTTTAGCCTCAGAAATTTCAGCAATTATTTCAGAAGAATGTTTTGAATTTTTAGACGCACCGGTAATGCGACTTGGCAGTGGGGAAACTCCAATTCCGTTTGCCGCCGCACTGGAAGAAGGATATCTTCCGAAGAAAAAATTGAAGGAAAAATTACAGCTATTAATAGACTATTAATAGACTATTAATAATAAGAAGCCCAAATATTTCATATTTTAAGATTCCTTAACAGTTCTGCTGTTAAAGTATTAATAATCTTTTGTCTCCGTTCTACACCTACCGTAATTTAGATTACAACTAATCAAAAATCTTTTATTATGATACGTTTAATCGTTATTTTCTTAATCATTGCTTTGGTAGCTGCTATTTTCGGCTTTGGTGGAATCGCCGAAGGTTTTGCAGACATTGCTAAAATAATCTTTTACATTTTCCTGGTACTATTAGTAATTTCTTTAGTGAGCAGATTATTTAGAAGATAAAAACAAATAAATAAAGAATAAAATCCAATGTATTGCGCCAGGTACCAATCGGCAAGCATTGGATTTTTATGTATAACCCAAACAACTAACTAATGAAAAAAATATTTATACTTGGCTTTGTAGCGGTACTACTTGCCGCTTGCGGACCCAGCAAAACCGCCAAAGAAGCCAGAAAAACCTTTAATGGAAACTGGACGCTTACCAGTGTAACTTATCCAAACAGTTCTGGTGAGTTTGATGTTACCCTACTAAATGATGCCAATGCATCCTGTTTTGAAAATAGTACGTGGAATTTTGTCTCTAATAATAACAGGGGCGCATATACTGTACAGGGACCTAATTGCAGTGCAGGGCAGCGGTATTTCGTTTGGTCAATAGATGAAGAAAATACTCCGGAAGGAATTTTCGATTTTCTATTGAAACCAACCGATGAAGATTATAACTCTACAACGGGAAATCAAGGTTTCCGAATGAATTTAAGATCACTTTCTGAAACACAAATGGTATGGGAACAATCTGTAATGCTTGAAGGTTCTCCATTTGTGATAAGAATGAATTTTTCTAAACTTTAATTAAATTAATTTACTATGAAGACTACTATAAACAGAATGTTTGCCATTCTTTTTGCTGCCACACTTCTTTTTAGTTGTGAAGCCACAAAGAATGCGAATAATAAACAAAAAGGAGCTGTAATTGGATCTGCCGGTGGAGCCGTAATTGGTGGTGTTGTTGGAAACAATACCGGAGACGGAAATACTGCACTTGGCGCCATTATTGGCGGAGTTGTAGGTGGAGCAGCCGGAGCGATTATTGGTAACCGTATGGACGATCAAGCCAAGGAAATTGAACAGGAAATTCCAGGCGCTGAAGTTGAAAGAGTAGGCGAAGGAATTAACGTGACTTTTGATGAAAGCAGCGGTGTATATTTTGATACTGAAAAGTATAATATCAACGCTAAATCACAACAAACCCTGAATAAGCTTGCCGATATTTTTAAAGAATATCCAGATTCTAATATTTTAGTTGAAGGGCATACCGATGATACCGGAAGTGAAACATACAACCTTACTTTATCCAAAAACAGAGCACAGGCTGTAACTAATTACTTAACCAACCAAGGGTTGAGCAGCGGAAGGTTTGAAACTAAATGGTATGGAGAATCCCAACCAAAATATGATAACGAAACTGCTGAAGGTCGTGCTAAAAACCGTAGGGTAGAGCTCGCTATTGTTGCAAACGAAGAATTAAAAGAAGAAGCCAGGAAACAGGCTGAACAGAAGAACTAGGTTCTATTTCTTCAAACAAATATTAAATCCCGGAAATTTCCGGGATTTTTTTATGTATTTATTTATCTTCAACCAATGGCAGATTTTCAAGTAATTATAGTAGGTGCAGGCCTGGCGGGATTAACTGCTGCCATTCATCTTTCTCGGGCAGGAAAACGTGTCTTGCTTATAGAAAAAAAATCATATCCCAGGCATAAAGTATGCGGGGAGTACCTTTCTAACGAAGTAATTCCATATCTCCAGTCCATGGATATAGATCTCGAAAAAGATTTAAACCCGGTAAAAATTCATAAACTCCTTTACAGTACTCAAAATGCAAAATCTATAGAAACTTCTTTAAACCTGGGCGGGATGGGCTTAAGCCGTTATGCTTTAGATGATTTTCTTCTTAAAAAAGCTGAAGAAAATGGAGCCGAAACTTTAATTGAATCAGTTGAAAATATAAATTTTGAAAATGATGAATTTACACTGAAACTTTCTTCAGGAAAACAACTAAAAGCCCCTATAGTATTAGGCGCATTCGGTAAACGATCCAATCTTGATAAAAACCTGGAACGACAATTTATCCAGGAAAAATCTTCCTGGCTCGCTGTAAAATCGCATTATGAAGATCCAGAATTTCCTAAGAATTTAGTGGCACTTCATAATTTTGAAGGCGGTTATTGCGGATTATCAAAAACGGAAACCGGGGCGGTAAATGCCTGTTATATGGTTTCCTATAAAAGCTTCAAAAAATTCCGAAACACCGAAGAATTCAAGCAAAAAGTTTTATTTCAAAACGCCTATTTAAAAGGCTTCTTTAAGAATGCTAAACCTTTATTTGAGAAAGACCTGAGTATCGCCCAAATTTCTTTCCAGGAAAAATCTGTTATCAATAATCATATTTTAATGTTGGGAGACGCTGCAGGGCTAATTCATCCGCTATGTGGAAATGGAATGGCTATGGCTATTCACTCGGGAAAAATTGCTTCGGAAGCAATTATGAATAATTTCCACGGAATTAATTTAGACCGAAAAAATCTTGAAAACCAATATCGGGAGAACTGGAATACACATTTTAAAAATCGATTAAAAACCGGGCGAATTCTTCAGAAAATATTAATCAATCCTTTTTTGGCTTCAACATCACAGCAGCTCGTTAAAAAATTTCCGTACTTGTTAGAGAAAATCATAAGTAAAACCCACGGGCAACCCATAGTATGAGTATAGATACCTCTAAAAGAACCAACGCGGTTGAAATTATGGACGATTTTGACCTAAAAGGCCAGGAGCTCGATAAAACTTTACGTGATCTTGACAATATCAATAAATGGCTGGGTGGGAATAAAATCACCTTAGAAGGAGTAAAGAGTATTGTATCAAAGCAACCAAAAACAAAGGAAATCTATATTGCTGATGTTGGTTGTGGCAATGGTGCCGTCCTTCGGGAAATCGCCAGATGGGGAAGAAAAAATAGTTATAAGTTTAAACTCACTGGAATTGATGCCAACACACATGCCATCAAAATTGCTGAAAAAATGTCTTTAGATTTTCCGGAAATTGATTTTAAATCTATAGATATTTTTAGCAGGGAATTTAAAAATTTTCATTGCGACATAATCTTGTGTACCTTAACACTACATCATTTTAAGAACCACGAAATTAATGAATTACTAAACCTGTTCCATCAACAATCCAGGCTGGGTGTGGTAATTAACGACTTGCATCGATCCAAACTTGCTTATAGGTTGTTTCAGGCCTTTTGTGCTGTTTTTATCAATAATGAAATTGCCCGTAAAGATGGTTTGATCTCTATTTTAAGAGGATTCAAAAGAGAAGAATTAAAAGGTTTTGCCGAAAAAATTCCCCAAACCTATCATCAAATTAGCTGGAAGTGGGCATTTCGCTACCAGTGGATTATTCAGAAAGAAAAAATATGAGTATAAAAATTATAGGTGTAGAAAAAGAATTACCGGAATATTCACGGGAAACCAAAGATATTCTTCCGCTGGTAGAAACCTGGCTTGAAGGTCAGGAAGATCGCTACCGGAGAAAGGTTCTTAAAATCTTTGAAGGCGCCGGGGTAGATAAGCGTTATTCTATTATGGATCCTGAAGAGGTTTTTACCGCGACTTCTTTTGAAGATAAAAACAATATTTATGTTCGGGAGGTTAAGAAGCTTGGTAAAAATGTGCTTCAAAAAGCTTTAGAAAATAATAGCTGGGTAGCCAATTCAATTGATTTTATAATTACCGTGAGTTGTACCGGCATAATGATTCCTTCTTTAGATGCTTATCTTATAAATAAATTGAAATTGCGGCAGGATATTACCCGGCTCCCGGTTACCGAAATGGGCTGTGCAGCAGGAATTTCAGGAATTATCTATGCAGCAAATTTTCTAAAAGCCAATCCCGGGAAGCGTGCCGCGGTAATCGCAGTAGAAAGTCCCACGGCTACTTTCCAGTTAAACGATTTTTCTATGGCCAATATGGTAAGTGCAGCTATTTTTGGTGATGGCGCCGCTTGTGTATTGCTTTCTTCAGAAGAAAACGCTTCGGGTCCTAAAATTTTAGGTGAGGAAATGTATCATTTTTACGAAGCTACACATTTAATGGGTTTTGATCTCACCAACCACGGACTCAAAATGATTTTAGATGAAAGCGTGCCGCAAACCATAGCATCTCATTTCCCCGAAATTGTTCATCCCTTTTTAAAGAAATTTAATTCTAATATTGAAAAGGTAGATCATCTTATATTTCATCCCGGCGGAAAGAAAATTGTGCAAACAGTTGAAGATCTTTTTGGTAACTTAGGGAAGAATATAGACGAAACCCGGGAAGTGCTTCGGCAATACGGGAACATGAGCAGCGCTACGGTGCTGTATGTGTTAGAAGAATTTATGAAAAATCAGCCAAAACCCGGCGAACAGGGCTTAATGTTAAGTTTTGGACCCGGCTTTTCGGCACAAAGAATTTTATTGGAATGGTAGCAGAATTTAAAGATCGTAATTACTGGGCAATTATTTTAGGCGGAAGTACAGGCCTTGGCTTTGCCACTGCTAGAAAACTCGCCCATCACGGGATGAATATAATTATAGTACACCGCGATAGAAGAACCGATATAGCCGAAATAGAAGAAGCTTTTGAAGATATTAGAGAACAGGATGTTAAGTTTGAAAGCTTTAATGTGGATGCTACAAATGCTGAAAAGCGAGCAAATTTAATTGAAGAAATTGCTAAGATCTTAGGAAAAGAAGGCAAAATTAGAAGTTTGGTACATAGTATTGCAAAGGGAAACCTAAAACCAATGACTGGTGATGAACCTACTTTAGATAATGTAGATTTTCAAATTACCATAGATGCGATGGCTATTAGCCTTTACGATTGGACAAAAGCTATTTTTAAAGCTAATCTTTTTGCAAAAGATGCCCGTATAATTTCTTTTACCAGTGAAGGCAATAAAAAAGCCTGGGCCAATTACGCCGCGGTTTCTGCAGCAAAAGTAGCCTTAGAATCTATAACCCGAAATATTGCGCTAGAATTTGCTCCGCACGGTATTCGGGCCAATTGTATTCAGGCAGGTGTTACCGTTACCCGCTCTTTCCAAATGATTCCCGGGAATGAAACTTTACGCATGCACGCCCTAAAACATAATCCGTTTAAAAGGCTTACCGTTCCAAACGATGTGGCGAATGTGGTTTATTTATTAAGTAAAGACGAAGCCGGTTGGATTACGGGGACTATTATTCCGGTTAATGGTGGAGAACATTTAAAATAAACGGCGGTTGGATTATAAAAATATACTCGAAAAACTACCATATTCATCGCCATTCCTTTTTGTAGATGAATTGCTAAAAGTCAACGAAAACTCTGCCGAAGGGATTTATACTTTTCCCGAAGATTCTTTTTTTTATAAAGGGCATTTTAAAAATAATCCGGTAACGCCAGGTGTGATTTTAACCGAATGTATGGCGCAAATTGGCGTGGTATGCCTGGGGGTTTTCCTTCTTGAAAACAGCAAGGAAACTTCTAAAAATATAAAACTTGCCTTAAGTTCATCTGAAGTAGATTTTTACCTCCCGGTTTTTCCCGGGGAAACGGTAAAAGTAGTTTCAGAAAAATTGTTTTATAGGTTTAATAAATTGAAATGTGAAGTAAGAATGTATAACAAGGAAGATAAGCTAATTTGCCGTGGAAAGATTGCCGGAATGATTAAAAACGAAACTGTTTAGAAATTTATTTAAATGAAAAAGCGCGTAGTCATTACAGGAATGGGTGTGGTTGCACCAAATGGTGTAGGGCTGGCTAATTTTGAAGATGCAATTAGAAAAGGCGAAAGTGGGATTAGGTTTGAAGAAGAACTGGAACGTTTAAAATTCAGTTGCCAGATTGCCGGAAAACCACAACTTTCCGAAGAAAAAATAGCTGAATACTTCACGCCTTTACAACTACGCGGACTCAATTCCAGCGGGATCGTTTACGGGGTAATTGCCGGAACCAATGCCTGGCAGGATGCAGGACTTAAAATTGAAGATAACGAACAACCAGATTGGGACAGCGGAATTGTTTTTGGCACCGGGATTCTGGGTGTAGATAAATTTCGGGAAGCGATTCATTTAATAGATGCCGGGAAAACCAGAAGATTGGGAAGTACCAGCGTAATGCAAACCATGGCCAGTGGAATTAGCGCTTATTTAGGGGGTATTTTAGGCTGCGGAAACCAGGTAACTTCTAACTCTTCGGCCTGTACCACGGGCACCGAAGCTTTACTAATGGGATTTGAAAGAATTGCAAGCGGGAAAGCAAAGAGAATGTTAGTTGGAAGCTGCAGCGATCACGGCCCGTATGTTTGGGGCGGTTTTGATGCGATGCGTATTTTACCTTCAAAATATAACGAAAATCCTACAGAAGCCTCCAGGCCAATGAGCGCATCGGCTGCAGGTTTTGTGCCGGGAAGTGGAGCAGGGGCTTTGGTGTTGGAAGAATACGAATCGGTTAAAGAGCGTGGCGCGAAAATTTACGCCGAAGTTTTGGGTGGTGCAGTTAATAGTGGTGGCCAACGCGGTGGTGGCAGTATGACAGCTGCTAATAGCGACGCAGTTATTCGTTGTATTAAAGAAGCTATTCATTTTTCTAACATTTCAGCAGAGGAAATTGACGTGATTAATGGGCATCTTACCGCCACCACCAAAGATGCGCTGGAGATTGAGAATTGGAAGAAAGCATTGAAAAGAAGTGATTTCCCGTATATAAATTCTTTAAAAGGAATGACCGGGCATTGCCTGGCCGCTTCGGGAAGTATAGAATGTGTTGCAAGTGTGTTACAAATGGATAAAAACTTTATCTTCGGAAATGTGAATTGCGAAGACCTGAAACCGGAAATAGCAAATTTGGTTTCAGAAGAGAGAATTCCGCGAAAAACTTTAGAGAAACCAATTAATATTCTGGCAAAATCCAGTTTTGGATTTGGGGATGTAAATTCCGTAGTTATTTTTAAAAAATTATGAAGCTATTTATTACAAAAAATGAAAGAAAAAGATATTCTGGAAGCTATAAAAAAGATTGTGACGCCTTATGCACAAAGGCCTAAAGGTCTGGAAAGCTTTAATGAAGAAACCGATTTTATTAATGACCTGGAAGTAAATTCAGCTAACCTGGTAGATGTTATTTTAGACGTGGAAGACGAGTTTAATATTGAAATAGACAACGAATCTATGGAAGGAATGCTTACCGTAGGTGATGCTAAAAATATCATCGAGCGCAAACTTGCTTCAGCGTGATTGGCAACGATATCATAGACCTTAACCTGATTCGGAGCCAAAGTAACTGGCAAAGAGAAGGCTTTCTTCAGAAATTATTTTCGGAAGAAGAACAAACTTTTATTCAGAATTCAGAAGATCCTGAATTGAATGTCTGGCTATTATGGAGTATGAAAGAGGCGGTTTATAAGGCGATTCAGCGTAAATATCAGTTGAAGCGATTTTATAATCCGAAGCAATTTGTTTGTGAACAGGTTAAAATTAATCCTGGCAAGACGAGGGGAGTGGTATGTTATAAAGAAGATGTTTTTGTTATAAATTCGATTCTTTTTCCAAATATGATTCATACATTTACGGGAAACACCGAGTTTTCCCTTATTTCAGAAAATAAAAATTCCAGGCTCAGGTTGCTTCAAAAAATTGCTGAGCAGAGAGGAATTCCATTAGAATCCCTTAACATAAGCAAAGACCAGCAGGGAGTACCATTTGTGAGCTACGGGGGTGATAATCTGCAAATTCCGTTTAGCCTTTCCCACCACGGTAATTTTTCAGCTTACGCTGTCTCGTTAAATCTGTCCTAAAACCCGATTTCAGCATTGTGAAAACATAGCCTTATTTGTATCTTGAAACAACTAATTTAAAACGATTTTGATTATGAAGACTGTTGATAAGATGGAAGTGCTGCACAGCCAAAGTGCCGAATTTGTTGAAAAAGGTGAAACCGGTAAATTTTTAAAGTTAATCCCAGACACATTTATTATTAAAGGTGAAGAAAAAGATGGCGTTTTTAACCAGGGTTACGCTATTAGACATATAAACAGGCAGGATATACTGCTTATTGATGTAGTTGAAAAATCTTCTAAAGATGCTATAAAAAAGCTGGTAACCGATGGGTATAAAATAAAAGGTATTTTAATTACCTGCGATGCTATTTTAAAAGATGCTTATGCCGATCTAAAGACAATTTCTGAAGATGCCGGTGGCGCAACAATTTTTGCACATCCACGCAACAATTTTAAAGACAGTTTTAAAACCAAAGATATAACTGAACGCAAAGGAGTTTTAAAAGATTTTGGTCTAAAAGTTTTTGATCTTCCCGGAAACGGTGGCGCTTCAGTAGTTATTTATTCTGAAGTAAACGATGGAATGTTATTCCCGGGTGAAGATGCCGAAGGCTCTCCATACAATTCAGATTTGAATACCTTTAAAAGGCCAAAAATGGATAAATCTAACGACGATTTTGGATTGGCAGGAAGCTGGAGTGCTTTTGATGAAGAATTTGCCTATTTATTCCCAAGAAAAGGAAAACCCGGTTTCAACATTGAAGAAGGTCAGCAAACCGATATTTTAAACGCTTTAAGCAGAAGTTAAAAATATAATTAAGCTGTTTCGAAAGTAGCCCGTTGAATATTTACAACTTAGGTTCAGAATATTACAACAGCTATTTTTCAAACAGCTTTTTTAGAAGCCATAAATAAAGAAGAGAACCTTCTCTATTTGTGGCTTTTTTAATGTTTAAAGTTTTCAATATCCGCTAAACATTAAGTAGTTAGGGCAGGGTAGAAGATATAAGATATTGTTAAACGCACCCTTTGTTCCTATAAATTGTAATATTTTAAAGCTTAAAAATAACCAACTATGTCTAAATTAAACGTAACTCAAAAATTAATTAAAGAACATTTGCTCAAGGGAGAAATGATTCCCGGAAAGGAAATAGGAATAAAAATAGATCAGGCATTACTGCAGGATGCTACGGGAACACTGGTACAATTAGAGCTTGAAGCTATGGGCCTCGAAAAAGCTCAAACCGAGGTAGCCGTGCAATATGTAGATCACAACCTGCTACAAACCGACTTTAAAAATGCCGATGACCACTTGTTTTTACTTTCGGCTGCGCAAAAATTTGGGCTTTGGTATAGTAGGCCAGGGAATGGTGTGAGCCACCCCGTACATATGGAACGCTTTGGGAAACCGGGGAAAACAATGGTAGGTTCAGATAGCCACACTCCGGCTGCAGGTTCTTTAGGAATGTTAGCAATTGGTACTGGCGGACTTGACGTTGCGGCAGCGATTGCAGGACAACCATATTTTGTAAAAATGCCAAAAGTTTGGGGTGTAAAACTTACCGGAAATTTACCAGACTGGGTAAGTGCTAAAGATGTTATTCTTGAAATGTTGCGCCGCCACGATGTAAAAGGCGGAGTTGGTAAAGTAATAGAATATTATGGCGACGGACTTAAGAATTTAAGTGCTATGGATCGTCACGTGATTGCCAATATGGGTGCTGAACTTGGTGCTACCACCACCGTTTTCCCAAGTGATAACGAAACAAAAAGATTCCTAAAATCTCAGGAACGTGAAGACGATTGGAGAGAATTGGTAGCCGATGAAGGTTGTGAATACGATCTTCACGAAGAAATAATTTTAGATGAACTGGTTCCCTTAATTGCCTTACCAACCAGTCCTGGAAATGTTGTTCCAGTGAGTGAGGTTGCAGGAAAATCAATTAGCCAGGTGGTTATTGGTTCTTCAGCCAATCCCGGTTTAAGAGATTTCTGGGTGGCAGGTGCTATAGTAGAAGATAAATCGGTTAGTAGTGATGTTTCTTTTGATATTAACCCAACTTCAAGGCAAATTATTCAGAATATGATAGAAAATAGAGCTTTTGCCAATTTAATCAAGGCAGGAGCACGTTTTCACCAATCAGGATGTATGGGTTGTATAGGAATGGGACAGGCACCGGCATCTGGTACTATTAGTTTGCGTACTATGCCCAGAAACTTCCCAGATCGTTCCGGTACCAAAGATGACCAGGTACATTTATGTAGCCCAGAAACTGCGGCAGCTTCAGCTTTAACAGGAAAAATTACCGACCCAAGGGATATGGAAAAGCTTTATAATATGAAGTATCCTAAATTTGAATATCCCGAATTTCAGATTATTAAAGAAGATATGTTGGTTGCTCCTCCAGAAGATGGTTCTAAGGTTGAACTTCAAAAAGGTCCAAATATTAAATCGCTCCCATATATTGAGCCTATGCAAGATAAATACAGCGTACCGGTTATGCTGAAAATGGGTGATAATATTTCTACCGATGAAATTTTAAAAGCAGGAGCAGAAGTACTACCATTTAGAAGTAACCTGCCAGAAATCAGTAAATTTTCTTACACGGTTATTGACGAAAGTTTTTATGATCGTGCAATGAAAGCTAAAGGAGAACACGGCGGCCATATTGTAGTTGCTAAAGATAATTATGCGCAAGGTTCCAGTAGGGAGCACGCGGCAATTGCACCAAAATATTTAGGACAGGTGGCGGTAATTGCAAATAGTTATGCAAGAATTGCCTGGCAAAATCTGGTGAATTTCGGTATTCTTCCGTTGGAATTTTTAGACATCGCAGATTATGAAAAAATAGATCAGGACGATCAAATAATTTTTAGAAACCTGCGGGAAGACATCATAAACCGAAATAATATTAAGGTAATTGTTAGAAAAGCAAATGGTGATAAACTGGAGTTTGAAACAAAACACAGTATGAGTGACAGGCAAATTAATATTTTACTAAAAGGTGGAATTATTAATGAGTTCAAAGAACGTATTGAGGCAAACGAACTTGGTGAAGATCAAGCCAAAGATGCTGAAGAAGCCGAAACAAAATAAAAATTGATATTCTCGAAGCTTCGGGAGAAATAATTTTTATCCCGAATTCACTTCGGGATCCATATTCTGATTATTATCTACCTGGTTTTTAAAACAAGTGTAGGATAAAAAAAACCCTGATGTGAGTTACATCAGGGTTTTTTATGAATTAAACTGAAAATATTCTTAGTTTGAATGTGTTTTCATTTGGCCTTTTCTTTTTGATAACTGCCGTTCCAAATCTCTAATAGTTTCAGAGGTTGCAGCTTCAAAAGAGTTTTCGTTAGATTCGGCAAAAATTTGAGGCCCGGGAGCACTCAATTTAATATTACAAATATAACCTTTAGGATCCTGGGCTTCTTCCTTTTTAAAATACACCTGGGCTTTCACGATCCAGTCATATTTTGTCTCCAGTTTATCTAATTTTTTTTGAGCGAATTCCTGTAGTGATTCGCTTTTATCGAGTTTTACGAACTGATAAATTGCTTCCATAAATAAGTTTATTTTAGTAGTACCAATAAACCCATAATTCTCTAAGTACCCAAATCAATTAAGTGATTCTTAGCAAAGGTTTAAGAATATTTTTAAGTGCATAAACTTATTTTTTAGTTGAAGATAAATTAGATCTATATTTATCAATAAAATGGCTTGGAAAAATTCGTGAACTACGAATTTAAAAGTCTTTTAAGAGTAATAAAAAGTTAAAGATTGTATCTTAAGCTAAGAATCTTATAAAGTTGGTTATGAACCTTACAATCAAATATTTAACAATCATTCTTACGATAATATTACTGCAAAGCTGCGGTAGTAGTGCTAATACTACTAAAATTGCAGAAACCAAAGCTTTAATTGAAAGTATGGAATTTGAAATTGAGCACGATTGGCTCAACCCGATGTCTGGTGGTAGAATTAACCTGATAGGAAATCCTAATTTTATACGCTTTAAAAAAGATTCTGTGAATTTATTTCTGCCATTTTTTGGTGAACGTTTTTCTGGCGGTGGTCATAATAATGAAGGCGGCATAATTTATAACGGCCCGTTACAGGATTTTGAAATTAGCAACGGAAAGAATAATTCCCAAATAATAAAATTTTCTACCGACCAGGATACTGAGAATCTGGACTTTTCAATAAATATTTTTCCTGAAGGAGATGTAAATACCAGGGTAAATAGCAGCCAGCGTTCGTTTATATCTTACCAGGGAAGAATAAGTGAGTTAGAAGTAGATAAGTAGGATAAGTGACTTAGAAGAAGATGAGTAGGTTCTAAATGAAAGATAAGTTTCAGCTATAAAATATTCTATTTTACATAATATAAATTATAGTTCTTTTTTGTATCTATTTAATTCTCGATATTATAATAACATACTATCTATTAGTCATATCGTACTGTGAGCTGGAAGATATTTTTTCAAAAGTCGCTTCAATTCGTTTTTATCAATTGGCTTCGGAATATAATCATTACTCCCAATCTCAATAAACTTATCCCTGTCATTAGGCATAGCGAATGTCGTTTGGGCAATAATAGGAATAGTTGTATTAAAATTTCTTATTTTTTGAATTGCTTCTTCACCACTCATTTTCGGCATTTTTATGTCCATGAGCACCAAAGAAATTTCAGTATCATTCTTAACCATTTCAACTGCTTCTAAACCATTTGGCGCATGTAGAATGTTAGTTATCCCCATATTTTCGATGATCTTTTTCAGAATTAAATAATTCAATTTATCATCTTCAGCAATCAAAATCTTATGGTTTGGTAACTGGCTTATTTCGTTATTCTCTTTATTGATATAGGTTCTTGTGGTAGTGACTTCATCTTTAGGAATGCTAAAAAAGAAGGTGCTGCCTTTTCCTTCCCTGGATTCTACCCATATATTACCCCCAAGCATTTCGGTATAAGCTTTGGCTATTGACAGCCCCAAACCAGAACCTTCATGTGGCCGACTTAAACTTGAATCTGCCTGCACAAACTGATCAAAAATAACATCAATTCGGTTTTCCGGAATTCCTATACCATTATCTTTTACATAAAAAACAATATTACCGTGCTCATCTAAACTTCCAAATTCAATAATTCCGTTTGCAGTAAACTTATTAGCATTACTCAACAAATTGATAAAAATGCTGGTGAGCATATTTTTATCGGTATACAGCATGGTATTGGTATGAAGATATTGGCTGGTACATACTATTTTGTTATTCTTTTTACCAGCTATTGGCGTCGCCACATTTAGGTGATTCGCTATTATTTCAGAAAGATTAAAGTTAGATTTATTGACCTTTATTTGCCGGGTTTCCAACTGGGAAATATCTATTAGATCATTGATAGTAGAGAGTAATCTCGTCCCACTTAAACGTAATACTTCATAATACTTTTCACGCACCTCTTTCTCCGAGGATTCTTTCAATAGGTCTATAGTACCCATAATTGCATTAATAGGAGTACGAATTTCGTGACTTATATTTTGTAGAAAAACACTTTTTAAGCGATTACTCTCTTCTGCTTTTTCCTTCGCTTCTTTTAGATTATTGAGTGTGGCTTTTTTCTCTGTAATATTCTCTCCTAAACTGGCTATACCCTTTATTTTTCCGTAGTCATCGGTAATACCGAATTGTACCAGGAGATATACAGTTCTTTATTGTCTTTTGTGAGTATCTTACTTTCAAAATGATGTAGGCTTCTGTTATTTTCAAATAATTCTTTAAGACCTTTTTCCGTAGTTTCTTTTTCATCTACAGGCACAAAAATATCAACAGTGTTTTTGCCAATAAGCTCTTCCTCGGTATACCCGGTAATTGAAAGTAAATAGTCATTACAAAAAATGATCTTGCTGTTGATATCAAGATTAATAAAAACCATATTAATGTCCAGCATCATTTTGGTAAATCGCTGTTCAGATTCATATAACCTATCTTTTTCTTTTCGGTTTCTCCAAACTTTTAATTGCCTGTTCATTAACAGTCCAAGAAGTACGGTGATAACTGGGTATATAATTAATATGGGCAAAGCCATAAACTCTACAAGAGCCAGAGCCCCCTCTATAGGTATAAATATGGGCAGAATTAACATACACACGTGCACTATCACACCAAAAAGATATAACGATACTATGCTGTTTTTGACCTCTAGCCTTTGTTGAAAATATCTCCATCCAATACCTAACAAAAAGGATTTGGAAAAGCAACAACAGGAATTAACCAAGGCCAATGACAGTATTGTGAGTACCCACGAAGAGCTTAGGCAAAAGCACCAGGAATTAATGAACAATCATAACCAGGTATCACAGGAATTACGCGGACTCGAACAATTGAAAGATTCTACCCAATTAGAAAAACTGGCAGAGCTTGAAGGGCAAATTAGAGACCACCAGGCTACCCTGGCTTCTCATGAAGAAATGATTAGAAGTCATAACGAGCTTAATAAAGAATACGGTTCTTTAAGCACCGATGAGAAAAAAGCGCAACTTGACGAAATGCAAAAAGCTCACGACCGTATTATGAGTGAACAGGACGAAATCAAATCGGAACACGATGAGATTGAAAAAGGGCATCAATCTATTAAAGATGTAATTGCTCAATCTTCCGGTGAAGATTCTGAAGACTCGATGTAATTTATCGAGGTAGTTTACTATAATTGAATAAGAAAGAAGGCTGTTTGAAAGTTTTTACCCGTCATCCTGAACTCGTTTCAGGATCTAACATGATTATAATTAATTTAATATTAGAACCTGAAACGAGTTCAGTTTGACAAAAATAGATCTTTCAAACAGCCTCTTTTTATGCCTAAAATCTAATTAAGCTGTTTCCAACTCAAGATCTTTCTTAGATTTTCTATATAAAAAAGAACTATAGATATTTCTTTTCGCAAATCTCACTTGTTTGTCTGAACTGATGAACTTCATAAAAAGCTTCTTGTTCACGCCAAAATATTCGTAGGTAGTACCGTTGGTAAAAGAGATTTCAAGTAGGTTTCCTTTGTGCTGGTAATCTGCAATTCCGGCTTCGTTTATAGTGCGGTTATATTCTTCAAGGTTGGCTTCGCGAGTTTGTGGCGCAATGCTTACCAAAAAGTGATAACCATCTATAATCTCTTTGCTCTTAATTTCGGCTTCGGCGTGCTTCTCGTCGGTTTCCCTAAATTTATCGGGATGCCATTCTTTAACCAGATTTCGGTAACTGGTTTTAAGTTCTTTAAGGTCTATCTCTTTTTCAACTTTAAAGAGCTTTTTATATTGATTTACACGCTTCATTTTTTTTATTTTAAATAAGCGGCAAAACTACTTCTTTTTATCGGATAATAAATAGGTTATTCTCCTACCCTTTTCCTTTATTTTCTCTAAAATTTTAGAAAGTACATCCAGTTGAGCAAATGGTAAGTAACCAAACCAGCAATTAAAGCTATTACCAGCTTTAAACCATTAAATCTTAACCATTGTAAAATGCTTCTCATCAAAATATCCAGCGAAATTTCCGATTTTACCTCAAAACCGAACTATCAAAGATATCTGTAATTATTGAATTAATTTTACGGAAATCCGCATTAATGGTAATAATAGGGAAATTCAGTACTTAAAGCGATTCAAGGTATAAATTCTCTACTTTGGTTCTTGCCCAGGGCGTTTTTCGTAAAAACTTTAAGCTGGATTTTATAGAGGGGTCCTGCGTAAAACATTTAATATTGATGCGTCTTCCCATTTCTTCCCAGCCATATTTTGCTACCAGAAATTCTAAAATTTCGGCAAGTTTTACACCGTGTAACGGATTATTAGGTTGTTTAGATTCCATATTTAAATATAACGCACCCTCACTTTTTTCTTTTTAAGCCTGGAATTGTTAAGCGTTGAAATAAGTTCTTCAGCCTTCTCATTTGGCACAGCTACAAATGCACAATCCTGTTTTAGTTCTATAAGTCCCAGTTCTTCTTTTTTAAGATTCCCCTGCTTTAAGAAAAGTCCGGCGATATCTCCTTTTGAAATTTTATCTTTTCTTCCTCCCGAAATAAACAAGGTAGTTTTTTCAACTTCATCGGTATTGTTTTTTTTATTCTGAATTTTATAATCATTTGATTTAATAAAATCTGGAAGGGTTCTTCTATCTGAAAGTACATAAGCAATTCCCTCCTGGTGCATTCTCGCGGTACGCCCATTTCTATGGGTGAACTCTGAAGCCTTAAAAGGTAATTGATAATGAATTATAAAATCAATTTCGGGCACATCTATTCCACGCGCAGCAAGATCGGTAGCGATCAAAATTCGATGCGTTCCATTTCTAAATTTAATAAGTGATCTTTCCCGGTCTTTTTGCTCCATTCCGCCGGAAAAAATTCCGTGCTCAATATTATTTTTATCCAGGAAATCACTTACTTCAGCTATGCTATCTTTTAAATTGCAAAAAATAATTCCTGAGCCTTCAGCATTTTCCGAAAGTAAATTTACAAGGCTTTGCAATTTGGTTTTTGGATTTACCTGTATGGTTTTAATTTTCAGAGATGGCTGTTCCCCTTTTAAATAATCTATTCGCTTCGGATTTTTAAGACCTACAAAACCCGGAATATCAATATTTTGCGTTGCTGAAGTCAGGATGCGTTTATCTAAACCGGAAAGCTCCCCAATAATTTCTTTCATTTCATTTTCAAAACCTACTTCTAAAGATTTATCAAATTCATCTAAAACCAGCGCTTTAATATTTTTGGTGGAGAAAGTTTCTCTTCTAAAATGATCGGCAACCCGGCCGGGCGTACCTATTAAAATGGCGGGAGCATGTTGCAGTTCTATTTTATCTTTAGAAAAAGCTCTGCCGCCATAAACAGCGTTTGCTTTAAAACCGGCACCCATTTCCCGGGTAACCTGTTCAATTTGAATAGCGAGTTCACGAGAAGGCACTAAAATTAAAGCCTGCACTTCTGCGAGGTCTGGATCTAAATTCTCGAGCAAGGGTAACAAAAACGCCAGTGTTTTGCCCGATCCTGTAGGTGATAATAAAACCGTGTTTGAGTTTTCACCAATGCTTTGGTAAGCTTCCTGCTGCATAGCATTAAGCTGGGAAATCTCCAATTTGTCCAGGATTTCCTGTAAATTCTTAGTTTGCATGTTAATTGAAATAATAAAGTCTTAAACCAGACTTTAAAGGGAAATACCCCGTTAGGAAAGATAAAAAAGAAAGGTTCAGCAATAATTAATAGATTACCGAACCTTTTATGGGTGTTGAGATTTACTCGATAATTGAGGTTTTATACTTAAATGGCTAGCGTAGAAAAATTAAATAATTTCTACTCTAAATACCTCGCGAGTTTGTTCGAAAGTTTACTGTTGCTTAACGCGAACAGCGTTCATACCTTTCATTCCTCGTTCCAGTTCAAAAGTTACCTTGTCGTTTTCGTCAATCTCATCGATTAATCCGGTAACGTGAACAAAATATTTTTCGTTGTTTTCAGAATCTATAATAAACCCGAAACCTTTAGAATGATCAAAAAATGAGACCTTCCCGTTTCTTTGCGGATCTTCTTCTGGCATATCCTCTTTCTTAGGAACACCAATTTCTATACTTTCGGCTTCAACTTCAACTTTTTGAGAAGGATCTGGTGGAGTATCGGTAAGATTTCCATCAGCATCTACATAAGCGATCATATCTTCAAAATTACCGCCTTTGTTAGAGTTCTCTTTGCGCTCCTGCTTCTTAGCCTCTTTTTCTTTACGCTTTTTTATTTTCTTTTTTTCTTTTTCAGTTTTACTGAATGTCTGCTGCGATTTGCCCATTAATTAATTTTAATTAGTAATTGAGTGAGTAAGCTTGAATTTTTTTCCTGAAGATTTTTGTGGTAGTAACCCGGCTTGTAATGCCATTAATCTTCAATAAATGTAAAGAATCCTGGTTAGGACACTGCTTAAACTTCTACAAAGATAAGTGATAGAAATTAAATTACTTAATTTGAAGCGAATAAATAATTTACGAATTCTTAAAACTACTACTTCCCTCCTATTTTTTACGTTTTTTCTTATCCCACCAAACGTATAAAATAAAAATAACCAAACTTACAATAGAACCCCAAAGAAGTCCGGTTTTAAGGCCATCTGTACTTTTGCCTATTATTGCAATAAAAATTGTGAGGGGTGCAATTCCTACAAGGGTTGCGCCAATAAAACGCCAATAGCCCATTTTAAGAATTCCGCCTACAAAACTAATCGCATCATTTGAAAGAAACGGATTAATCCTGGTAACAATTACTGCCCAAAAGCCGTAATCTTCAATAAAATCCTCAATTTTATTTTCATTTTTTGGGCCTATTAATTTTTGAACAATTACCGGCCCAAAATAACGCCCTATAAAGTAGCCTACGCTTGAAGCTGTAAAAATAGCAGCAAAAATAATGAGACTTCCAAAAAAAGGCCCGTAAGCCAGTATTGAAACTACCATTAAAGCAACTGATGGAATCACGATTAAAAACATTTGCGCCACCATAGCCAGGATAAGTATTGTTGGCCCCAACCATCCAAATTGGGAAACCCATTCAGTGATACGCTCTTCATTATTACTGGTTAACACCTCCCAGGCGTTGGAGAAAAATTCCCTTACCCCGGGAATAAAGAAATAAGCCGCAATCAAAGCAGCTATTATAATTCCAGAAACAATTAGTGGGACTTTACTTTTTTTTACGGAGGTAGTCTCAATAGAATCGGGCATAGAATTTATTTAATCGTTTAGTTTAACTCTCAAAATATTTGCGGGTTGTCTCCTACTTTCGTTAGAAATATATAGCCTATTTTCCTCATCAAAAGCGAGACCTTCAGGCTGGGTAAAAGTTTCAGGATCAAGAAGATGAATTTTCGCCTCGTTTCCATCCTGGTCCAGGATGATTAATTTTGGCTGATTTCCTTCTAAAATATATAATTCACCGGTAGTTGGATGAAACCTAATAGAAGAGGGTCTAATAATTTGGGAAGACTTCCCCCCTCTTAGTTTTTGGTAAATTTCATCGGCCCCGTTTAAAGTGAAGAGTCGTTCTTTATTTACTTTTTGGGCAGTAAGGTTAAAGGTGTAAATTCCTTTGGTTTCTTTTCTATTGTTGTATTCTTTAACCGCAAATAATAAGCGCTTATTTTTAGCATCAAACTCCAGGCTTTCAATGCCATTACTATCTAATCCAGATATTTGATAAGTGTTTATTTCGGGATTATTTTCCCTAAAACCGGCTACTTTAAAAATTTTACCATCACTTCTTACAACATAAGCCGTGTCTTCTATTACTGTTATATCTTCATAATCACCGCTTTCCCCAAAAGAAATTCTGGATGTGATTTTTGAGGTTTCTATATTGAAAATAAAAATCATCCCATCTTCATCCTGAATACAGGCAACCTCGTTATTTCCTAGGTAGCCTATGCCAGATATTTCCTGCAGGATTGGGGGTAAATTCCATTTCTCCTCAATAGTATAGGTCTTATTATCGTCATCAAAAGATAAGTAACTGTTATTCTTAAAAGCCCAGAAAATGCATCCAGCGAGAATGAACACCCCTACTACAATACCAATTACTATTTTATTCAATTTCATATAACTCGCTCCAAGTTGATTTCTAAAATAGGTTTAATATTAAAGTCTGCCACCATAATTAAATATTATTAACACCCGGTTTTTAAAATTACCAAAAAATACCGGCCGAAACTTCCCCTAAAAACCCCCTATTTGTTAAAAGTAAGTTAATTTAGTACTATTTATAGCATAGTACTGTAACAAACCAAATTCAATGGAGTCTATTAGATATAAACCTTTAAATTTTAGAAATTATGAAAACTTTTGAAACAATTAGCCGACCATTTTTTAACCAGGAAAAGAAGAACTCTAAAAGTACCTGGACCAGTAAAAGACGTTATTTAAAATAATCACTAAAAATTAGAAATCATGAAAAATTCAGTAAACCTTCGTTCATTTTTAAATCAAAGTAAGTCCAATAATCGTAGTAACTGGGAAATTAAACGCCGTTACCTTTAAATTTAACACCATGAAAATTCAGGAGTATATTAATTTAAACTGTGGAAGTACGCGAGAGCCCCAGGTATTTGGTAAAAAACCACGTAACAAGTTCCGTGAAAATTTTACCAGGAACACCTGGTGTTTAAACCTTAGACCTATGAGTTAACCTTAAAAACATTAGCCTTATGGAACTCAATAAACCTTAGCCGGTATACCTTAAAAAGTAGCCGGCTTTTTATTTTCAAAGATTTGGATATTGCTGAATGTCTGAATTTTAAAAAAACTTAAAATATCTTTAAAATTTAATTTTGGTTTGTATGGTATTTGTTTATTTGTACCAATTAAACCTCCTATGCTAAACAAGATTAAAAAATCTCCCAAAATAAAATGGGCTCTAATAATACTTCTAAGCCTTTTTGCTCTCTTTTTACTGTTTTTTGCAAGTATTTATTTTGGAGCCTGGGGCCAACTCCCCTCCTCTACCGAATTAAAAGAGCTTAAACAGAACAGGGCTACCGAAGTTCTGGCCAAAAACGGAGAACTTATTGGCAAATTTTATGTGTTTGATAGGCAACCTATTACCTATAAAGAACTTCCAACCCATTTAATAAATGCCCTTGTGGCTACCGAAGATGCACGGTTTTTTGAACATGATGGTATCGATAATCGAAGTTTGTTACGCGTTGTTTTTAAATCAATTCTGCTTCAGGATGATTCGGCCGGCGGCGGGAGTACCATTAGTCTTCAGCTAGCTAAAAATATCTACGGAAGAAAGGATTACGGGGCTTTAGGGATTGTGGTAAATAAATTCCAAGAGGCCATTATTGCCAAAAGACTGGAAGATATATATTCAAAAGAAGAAATTATCAGGCTCTATTTTAATACCGTTCCTTTTAGTGACAATACTTTCGGAATTGAGAGTGCTTCTATGAAATTTTTTGGAAAGCATACTTCAGAAATAAATCTTGAAGAAGCTGCAGTTTTGGTAGGAACTTTAAAAGCTTCCCATTCGTATAATCCCAGGATTTTTCCTGAACGAAGTCGGTTACGCCGGGACGTGGTTCTTGAACAAATGGGGAAATATGGCTATTTAAGCGAAGAAGAAGTACAGGAAGCCAAGCAGCGCGAATTGGTATTAAATTATAAAAATTACAGTCACGATAAAGGCCTTGCGTCCTATTTTAGGGAACAGGTTAGAAAAGATGTAAGCAAAATTCTGGATACGCTTAAAAATAAAGACGGAAAGAAATTCAATATTTACCGGGACGGTTTGAGTGTGCACACTACCCTGGATGTTAAGATGCAAACTTTAGCTGAAGAAGCCTTAAAAGAACATTTGCAAAATTTACAAAAACAACACGAGGATGCCTGGGGAAGTGCAGCGCCCTGGTTAACAAACCGGGAAATTGTAAACGATGCTTTAAAAAGAACTTCAGCCTGGAAAAATCTTGAGAAAGAAGGTCGTAGTGAGACTGAAATTATGGATGTTTTAACCCAGGAACATCCAACCGAATTATTCAGTTATGAAGGTACAGAAACCAAAAATATAAGTACACGAGACAGTGTTGCCCATTATCTCAAATTCCTTAATGCGGGAATGTTGGCGGTAACTCCACAAACCGGGGCTGTACAGGCCTGGGTTGGCGGGGTAAATTTTGAACATTTTCAATATGACCATGTATCCCAAAGTAAACGCCAGGTAGGCTCTACGTTTAAGCCTTTTGTGTACACCGCGGCTTTAGAAAACGGTATAGAACCCTGTGAATATTTTTCGGCACGGGAGGTCACTTATGCAAAGGGATGGACCCCTTCAAACTCCGGTAGCGAAGAAGAAGATCCGCATATGAATTACAATTTAAAAGAAGCATTAAGTAAGTCTATGAATACCATTGCCGTTAAAGTGCTTATGGAAACTGGTATTGAAAACGTGGTGAACCAGGCTAAAGCAATGGGAATTAAATCAGATTTACCCCAAGTGCCCTCTATTGCCCTGGGAACTGCCTCTTTAAATTTAACCGAATTAACCGAAGCTTACACTCCTTTTGTAAATAATGGAAAAACCAGCAAAGCTTTTTATATCACCAAAATAGAAGATGGCGAGGGCAATATTTTAGCTGAATTTAAACCTGAAATTTCTGATAACAGAAGTCTTTCTGAAACCAACAGGAAAATCATGATAGAAATGATGAAAGCTACGGTAAATGAAGGTACAGCAACCAGGTTAAGAACAACTTACGGATTAAGAAACGATATTGCAGGAAAAACAGGAACTACCCAAAATAACAAAGATGGTTGGTTTGTGGGAATAACCCCAAATCTTCTCGCCGTAACCTGGGTAGGAGCTGACGATCATAGAATTGGGTTTAGAAACACTTATATTGGGCAGGGTGCTAATTCGGCTTTACCGGTTTTTGCAAAATTAATGCAGAAAATGAATAACGATCCCGAATTTAATAATATTACACAGGCAAGATTTGCACCTCTTTCTGCAGAAATTAAAGAAATGATGGATTGCGATCCTGAAAAACGCGATGGTTTCTTTAAGCGACTTTTTGGAGGTGGTGATAAAGATGAAACCAAAAAACCAGAAAAAGAAGAAAAAAAGGAAAAGAAAGGCTTTTTTAAACGACTTTTTGGCGGAAAGGATAAAGATTAAAAAAGAGACTGTTTGAAAAGTCTAATTCCGTCAGGCTGAACTTGTTTCAGCTTATAATTTATTTAGATTATAAAATCTTAGATTCTGAAATAAATTCAGAATGACGACTTATAAAACTTTTCAAACAGTCTCAATATTTATAACCTACTTCAGAAAAAATTTATGCAGGAATACTATCCTTTTCCTCTCTTTTCCAAAAACGGTGTTGTCCTATAGCTTTAATAAATTCTGATGATTTATTTTTTCCTACAATCACCCCATCTTCAGCAAGGTTTTTCTTATCCAGTTTATTCCAGAAATAAGTTTCTTCAATTAAACCGTTTTCCTGGGCTGTAGCAATTGGCTTACAATGTTTGTAACCTTCGTTTAAAAAATGAATCGCTTTCGGAATTTTCTTCAGTGCCATATGGGCTTTTTCGCCAGCCGGAACATAAAAAGCGTCAAATACTACAGAAGCACTGGTTCTAAAAGCTTCATCTACTTTTAGTGATTTACCATCGGCGGTTTTAACTTTAGTAGAATTTGGTCCAAGAATTTTTACCATTGCGCCTTCTTTATCCAGGGCTTTCTTCATATCGTTAACCGATTTATCATCTATACCATCTGCGCATAAAAACGCTACTTTTCTGGTTGCAATATTTCCAAATCCATTGTGCATCATACTTAATGCAGGGTCTTTATCTAAAGACGGATTGCTCTTAGTAGGTTCATAACGTTCTGGATCAAAATCTGCAGGAACTCCATGATTTAATTGTGTTTTTTTCTTTGGTACAGGCATTCCCAAATTAGATGCAACTTCTTTTGCCAATTCTTTACTTACCTCGTTTAATAAACCAAGTACTCTTTCCCTTACTTCTGCCATATCTACTTTTCCCAGTTCAAAACTGAAAGCATTAATAATGTGTTGCTGCTCAACTTCGCTCTGGCTGTTAAAGAACAAAGTAGCCTGGCTAAAATGATCTTTAAAACTTTCGCTGCGTTCACGTACTTTTTTAGCATCAACTTTTTCAGGATAACTATCAAAACCACCCTCTGCAATTTTAGCCTGGAATGGGCACCCATTTCCTAAAGAATTTGGCTGATAACTGGTTTGCCCTTTATTAATTTGCTGACGCATATGCCCATCACGCTGGTTGTTGTGCATTGGTGCGATTGGACGGTTTATTGGGATTTCGTGAAAGTTTGGTCCTCCCAGTCGCTTCAGCTGGGTATCGGTATAAGAGAATAACCTACCCTGGAGTAACGGATCATTAGTAAAGTCTATGCCGGGTACAATATGGCCGGGATGAAAGGCTACCTGTTCAGTTTCTGCAAAGAAATTATCGGGATTCCGGTCTAGCACCATTTTACCAATTTTCTTTACCGGTACCATCTCTTCCGGAACTAGTTTTGTAGCATCTAGAAGATCAAAATCAAATTTATGCTCATCTTCTTCAGGAATTAATTGAACTCCTAACTCCCACTCTGGGAACTGGCCGTTTTCTATTGCTTCCCAAAGATCTCTTCTATGAAAATCGGGATCGTTTCCTGAAATTTTTTGAGCTTCGTCCCAGGCAACTCCATGAGTTCCTAACAATGGTTTCCAGTGGAATTTCACAAAAGTTCCTTTTCCCTCTTTATTTACAAATCTAAAGGTATGAACGCCAAAACCTTCCATCATTCTTAAACTTCTTGGAATTGCCCTGTCACTCATAGCCCACATAATCATATGCATAGACTCTGGCATTAGGGAAACAAAATCCCAAAACGTATCGTGTGCTGAAGCTGCCTGCGGAATTTCGTTATGTGGTTCTGGCTTTACAGCGTGAATTAGATCTGGGAATTTTATAGCATCCTGGATAAAAAACACCGGGATATTATTTCCTACCAGGTCATAATTTCCTTCTTCAGTATAAAATTTAACCGAAAAGCCTCGAACATCCCTGGCTAAATCGGTTGAACCTTTAAATCCAGCCACAGTAGAAAATCTTGTAAACACCGGGGTTTTCTTGGATGGATCCTGTAAAAAACCAGCTTTGGTATATTTCTCCATAGATTCGTATACCTGGAAATATCCATGCGCTCCAGAACCGCGAGCGTGCACTATTCTTTCTGGAATTCTTTCGTGGTCAAAATGGGTAATCTTTTCTCTTAAAATAAAATCTTCGAGTAAAGAAGCGCCCCGATCTCCAGCTTTAAGAGAGTTTTGATTATCATTAATTCTAACGCCCTGGTTGGTGGTTAAAAACTGTTCCTGGCCATCTTCCCGATTTTTTTCCAGGTCTTCATGCTTCTTATTTTTGGAAGCTTTTTTCTTTCCGTCATCTTTCATAATTATAATTTTTTATTGGTTCCTTTAAAATTCATAAATAAATGGCTGTAATAAAATTTAGCGCTGTTAAATAAATCCTATAATTACTAATGTGCTTTTGAAGCAGGTAAATATTCCGCAATTTTGAAATTCAAGAAGGAAAAAATGAAAGAAAATACTGCCAAATTCAGCAAACTGGATTACCAAATTAGCCATTGGATGTATAAATATGGGAAACCCATTTTACGATTTTCACTGGCCATAAATTTTATTTGGTTTGGAGCTTTAAAAGTGGTTTGGGATAGCCCGGCGCAGGAACTTATTGCAGCTACTGTTTTTTGGTTTGATCCTGAATTTTTTATTCCTTTTTTAGGGGTTTGGGAGGTTTTAATAGGCGTATTTTTACTCTCTAAACGCACGCTAAGGCTGGCAATTGTTTTACTGGTATTACAAATGCCCGGAACATTTTTACCTTTTATTATTTTACCTGAAGTTTGCTTTGAAAATTTTCCATTTGTGCTAACTACCGAAGGCCAGTATATTATTAAAAACCTGGTGTTAATTAGCGCAGCTATAGTAGTTGGTGGCTCGGTTAGGGAAAGGGAATTTATTGAGCGGGATGTAAAATCTGCAGATACCGATTAATTCTATTTCTTCTTCTTAAAGATTCTGAACCCGCCAGACGCCCAAGGCAGGTTCAGAAAAAAAATCCCGCTTCGAAAATCTTCGCAACGAGATCTATTAGTTTGTATTTTGACTTCAACTAATATGGAGTATAATCAAGAAAAAACTTACTTGACGTAAAAACCACTTAAAATTCTTTATTAATGGCCATTCGCAATTTTCGGGAGTAATCTTCTTCCAACCAATCGCGGTAATTTTTAGTGCTCTTGCTTATACAATAAGAATATTGCTTAATGCGAGAACTAATATCATCTTTAAGCTCTTTTGCAAGGATTCTTGCATCAAAAACATCTTCAGAATTTTCTACGCACATTTTTACGTGCTGCTCCATAGACCATTCTAAGACTGCTTTAGATTTTAATCCTTTTTTAATCACTTTATCGTAAGCTTCTTCAACGTCAAAATCTACATCTTCGGTATTAGAAAATTGTTCCCTAATTTCGGGAGGCATTACGTATTTAAACTCACGCTCAATTTCTTCGTCACTTAACAGATTTTCAAAATAGAAATCTGGTGCTCTAAAGATTTGTTTCCAGTCTACCGGAGAACTCCATTCGCCAAAACGGGCCAGGTTATTCCCTAAATCTATGACGTTAAATTCAGATTTTCCAGGTAAAACCCTGGAGCCACGACCAATCATTTGAAAATAAAGCGTTAAGGATTTTGTAGCACGATTCAATACAATAGTTTCTACCGTAGGTTCATCAAACCCGGTGGTAAGAATACTTACTGAAGTTACAATAGCATCAGGCGTATGCTTAAACCATTTTAAAATATCTCTTCTATCCTGTTTACTGGTAGTATTATCTAAATGCCGAATAGGTAAACCTGCATTTCTAAAAGTCTCATAAACTTCAATAGAAGTATTAATACCATTATTAAAAATAAGGGTTTTCTTTCCCTTAGAGCGTTCGTAATAAGCGGTAAGCAGTTTTTCCTGCATGGAAATATTAGAATATAACTCTTCTGAAGATTTTACGGTATAATCTCCATTCATTCCCACCTTTAAACTGGTAAGTCCTACGTTATAGCTATAGGTATTTGCACGGGCCAAAAAGCCTTTTTCAATAAGTGAGCCTATAGAATCTCCTACAATGAGTTCACGGTAGTTATCCTTCATAGGTAATTTTATGTTAGAGCTAAGCGGCGTGGCCGTTACCCCAAGAATAAAACACTTCTCAAAGAATTTAAATAGTTTCCGGAATGAATTATAATGTGCCTCATCTATAATTACAAGCCCAATATCTTTAATTTCCAGCTTTTCATCGTGCAAGCGGTTATTTAAGGTTTCTACCATAGCCACAAAACACATATAGTCTTCCTGATCTGGTAATTCTTTAACCTTGGAATTTATAATTTTATTACGCACGCCAAACCCATCTAACATATTAGAGGTTTGCTTACACAATTCTATTCTATGAGTTAGAATAAGTACTTTCTTTTCGGTACGTTGTATGTATTCACGCACCATTTGTGAAAAAATAACCGTTTTACCACCACCCGTAGGTAATTGGTAAAGCAGGTTATAATGTTCAGGATGCTTATCTATCACATTAAAGATCTTGTCTATATCTTTTTGTTGATAGTCATAAAGTTCCTTGTCAACTTTTTTGTCTTCTATTCCAAAGGTTTCCACCGCCATAATTTTTTTTCAGATCTGCAAGTTTGCAAAAATAGCTGATTTCTTAGGTTTAAAGAAATATTTACGACAGAAATACAATTTAATAATTAGGAAATGAGTAATTTTAGAATTCATTTTTTGTTCCCTCCCGAAGGTTTTATAAATCAAAACAATTGATTATGAATCAAAAAGGAAAGGGAAATGCATTGGGATTAAAAACCATTGAAAACAGTATTCTTTTCAAAGATTTTGATAAAGAATCTTTACTGTTGATTGCTTCCCAGTTTATTATAGAAAAATGGCCTGCTCATACCTGCAGTAGCTGTTATCAATTAAGGCATAAATTTCATATTATTATTTCGGGCCGTTTAAAAGTTTTTAAAACAGATAAAAGAACGGGACGGGAATTTACTTTGTTTTTACTTAGAAAAAATGACTTCTTTGATGTTATAACTTTAATTGAAGACTGCTCTCACAAATTATATTATGAGTCTTTGGAAGATGTAAAAATGTTATCTACACCTATTTTAATTGTACGCCGGTGGTTAATTAAATATCCTATGTTAAATCAAAGATTGCTCCCTTATTTAGGAAAACAACTTTTAAATATAGAAGAGTATGCCGTTAATCACACTCTTCTGGAAATTCCCGCTCGCCTGGCCAGTCTAATTTTAAAGAATATAAATCAGGAATCAAAAAAGCTGGAATTTATTAATGACCTGTCTAATGAAGAAATTGCCAATTTAATAGGATCTACCCGCGCTGTAGTAAACAGGCATTTCCAGGAATTTAAGCATGAAGGAATATTGAAATTAGGAAGAAAAAATATGGAAGTTATAAATTTAACTCTACTTATAAAGAAAGCGACCAACCAGTAAAATTTTTTCAATTAAAATTTGTTAAATATTATATTAGTGATACTTAAGTAGTTTTACTTCAAGTAATACTCGATTAACTTTAGAGAACAATTATTTATTAATCTCTAAATTAAATTATTATGAGAAAGTTAATCTTAAGCTTACTTTGTATTGCCTTTTTAGGGATGGCATATTCACAGAATGTAATTAAGCTAGACGAATTAAAAATGGACTTAAATCCAAAATCCCTTGAAATTGAAGAATCTTCCAATTCATTAACCTATAATGTGAGTGAAGATTATGTAGGCCAATTTCATTCCAACCCAATGAAATATGCCAGGCAGAATTTTAGTATTATGGACTTTATTACTGCCAACCGCGATAAAGAATACGATACATATCAGGTTACTTTTATCACCAATAAAGGGAGTTTAAAAGTTAATTATAATAACCTGGGAGAAATTATTTCCAGTAGTCAAAAATTTATCGATATAAATTTACCTTATAATTCTTTGATAAGTGTTCTAAAAGCTAACAAGGGTTATAGCATTGTTGGTACAAAGCATTTAGCATTCTCCAGGGCTGGAGGGGAAATTAATAAGGAGTTTTACAAGGTGAAGCTTGAAAATGGTAAGAAAAGCAAGACTGTAAAGATGAATATTAACAGAGACGCATCAGGCGTGGCAGTGGCAACAATTGTTGAATAACCCAATTTTTAATTTATACTCCGGAAATTAAACCATTCAACTTCCGGAGTAATTCTTTATTCAAAAAGATTAGAAGACAAATACCGGTCTCCCCTATCGCAAATTATGCTTACCACAATCCCTTCTTCCAACTTATTGCATAATCTAATTGCTGCAGCTGCAGCACCTCCACTGCTCATTCCGGCAAAAATTCCTTCTTCAACAGCGAGTTTTTTAGTCATAGCCACGGCCTCTTCTTCACTTACTTCCAAAATTCGATCAACTCTCTCTGGTTTAAAAATCTTTGGTAAATAAGCTTCAGGCCATTTTCTAATTCCGGGGATACGAGAATCGTCGGTAGGTTGAACTCCAACAATTTGAATGTCTTTATTTTTTTCTTTTAGATAGGTAGAAGTTCCCATTATGGTACCCGTGGTTCCCATTGAGGATACGAAGTGGGTGATTTTATGTTTGGTGTCGTTCCAAATTTCAGGTCCTGTAGTATTATAATGCGCCTGCCAGTTATCGTTATTACTAAACTGGTTAATCATAAAATAATCGCCACCAGCCATTTTTTCTTCGGCATAATCGCGTGCTCCTTCAATACCACCATCTGCATCAGTAAGCGTAACTTTTGCTCCATAAGCACGCATAGTTTGTACTCTTTCTATAGTAGAATTTTCTGGCATTACCAGTTCTATATCCAGTTTAAATAATCCGGCTATCATTGCCAGTGCAATTCCTGTATTACCACTAGTGGCTTCAATGAGTTTAGTTTCTTTGGTAATATCTCCCCTGTCTAATGCGCTTTTAATCATATTATAAGCGGCCCTATCTTTTACGCTTCCGCCGGGATTTTGACCTTCCAATTTAAAATATAGCTTAACATTAGGGTTTTTAATAAGCGTTTGTACTTTTACGAGAGGCGTATTTCCTATTAGGTCTAATATAGAATCGTTCATTATTTACTCGTCTTTTTAATATTAATTTGAGGTGTATGGGAAACCATAGAATTTTTAGGTACCGAAGCGGTTAACCAAACATTTCCTCCAATAATACTATTAGCACCAATTACCGTTTCCCCACCAAGAATAGTAGCGTTGGCGTAAATAGTAACATTCTTTTCTATAGTGGGATGCCTTTTTATATCTTTTAGGTTACGGTCTACAAAAAGGGCGCCCAGGGTAACTCCCTGGTAAATTTTCACATTATCTTCTATTACCGCGGTTTCCCCAATCACTACACCGGTTGCGTGGTCTATAAAAAACGGCGTTCCTATTTTCGCGCCGGGATTAATATCGGTTCCTGTAAGGCCGTGGGCACATTCTGCCATTAGACGTGGCACCAGCGGAAGTCCGAATTTATAAAATTCGTGACTAAAACGGTAAATAGCAATGGCGAAAAAACCTGGATAAGAGAGAATTACCTCTTCCAGCGAGTTTGCCGCGGGATCGTTTTCTGCAATGGCAAGGGCATCTTTATTCAGTTTTTTAAGAATTCCAGGTAATCTATCTAAATATTCCTGCCAAATATCACGGCAGGGAGTTTTGGGTTCCCAGCAAACAAGGTCTGCCAGTTCTTCAAAATCTTTACCCAGTTTAATAATATTCTCTTCTACCGGTGTTTCTTCATCAAACAGCGTGTAAAAGAGGTTATTGGTAAAAGCCTCTGTTTTCTCTTTTATACTGAATTTTAAATTCGGTAGTTTTTTTTGTGCTTTTATTTGTTCTATAACCTCATTCTGGCTCATTTAAAACTATAATTTTAGAATGATAATCTTTGATTTATTCAAATGTAAACAATAGCCAGTCAAATTACATTTAAATTGCTATAAATGCTTTCAATAAGCCTATTTAATTTTTAAAATATTAAATATTCAAGCTAATATTCTGCTAGTTAATATTTTCATAATTAACTAACAGCCAGTTTATTATAAGTATATCTTTATTCTATTAATCAATAAATATAAATAAAATGGCACAGCAAGCAAATCACAAAAAGGACGATGCAAAGAAGGAGCCTAAAAAATCACAGGCAGCACCAAAAAAGCAACCAGCCAGAGAAGGAAAGCCTAAAAAATAATTTAGGTTTATTCAAAAAATCGAAATCCAGGCCACCTCACAAGGGTGGCTTTTATATTTCAAGGAATTTAAACACATACTTTTCTCTATTGTTTGCCTGTAGTCTTAACTTTGGAACTTTTAAAAATTGAAATAGAACAGTTTGAAAGATTATTTCTACTTTTTACGAGAAAATTATAGGAAAGTCAGTTTTGGCTGGCTACTTACATTTCTATCCAGTTTTGGGCAAACTTTTCTAATTTCATTATATGTTCCAGAAATTGTAAAAGCTTTTTCAATAACCGAAGGTACTTTTGGAGCCATTTATGCAGGCTGTACGGTAGCAGCTTCCATAATAATGCTTAGCGTGGGGCATACCGTAGACCATAAACCGGTGAAAAAAGTAACCGCTTTCACCGTGTTAAGTCTTGGACTTTCCAGTATCTTGCTGGGGCTTTCTTATCATATCGCTATACTTTTTGTTGCTTTAATAGGCTTAAGACTATGCGGGCAGGGATTAATGAGTCATATTAGTATGACTATAATTTCCAAATATTTTGATAAAAACCGCGGAAAAGCACTTAGTATTTCTTCCCTGGGATATTCTATGGGAGAAGCTATTTTTCCTATTATTATTACTTCAATAATTGCGTTTTTTGATTGGCGAATGGCAGCTATTATTAGTGGTATCGCTCTCCTACTCTATTTAATACGCTTAAAATTCACAAACCTAATAGCCTTTGATAAGCAACTTTCTACCGAAGGAAAACCTTCTACCTGGTTGCTTTTAAAAGATTATAAAAGCGTGGTTTCCGATAAACGCTTTGGGATTATGATGCCTGCCAGTTTTATTTTAGGTTTTACCAACACTGCTATTTTCTTTTATCAATATGTATTTGTAGAAGATAAAGGCTGGTCTCCGCAACTTTATGCAACATTTTTTACGGTTTATGCTATTTCAAGATTTATATTTTCCCTGGTTGGTGGCACATGGGTTGATAAATTTACCGCGAAAAAAATGTTTAGAATATATCTCATTCCAATGACTTTAGGTCTTATTCCTTTTGCTTTAATGGATAGTATTATTGGTGCACTTTTATTCCTCATTACTGCCGGTATCACCGGTGGAATGGCAGGAACGGTAAAAACCTCTTTAATTGCTGAAATTTACGGAACCGAAAAAATGGGTGCCATTCGAAGTGTTTTTACCATGTTTATGGTTATTAGTACTGCTTTAGGCCCTTTATTAGTTGGATTTATGATTGATGGTGGCCTTGATTTTAGTACAATTATCCTGGTAATATTTGCGGCAATGCTTTTAATAAACATTAACTCACAACGAATAAAAAATATTAGTAAAAAAGCTTCACCGCTTTAAACTAAAAGAGCCTTTCAGCGTTTTAAAGCCTTCAATTTTAATATGATACCAGTAATCGTCTGACGGAAGGGAACGGCCGTCTAGGGTGCCATTCCAGTTAAAATTTTTACCATCATCTGCTTTTATTAACTTCCCGTAGCGATCAAAAATTCTTATTTCTGAAGAAGGAAAATATTCGAGTCCGTTAATGCTGAAATTATCATTATATCCATCTGCATTTGGGGTAATAAATTTTGGGATCACAATATGCGGAAATTCCTGCATTAAGGTATTACACGAATAAAGATCGCGCATATAAATGGTATAAATTTCGCCGGGAACCAACGTAAAAATATTTGAGGATTGAAAATTAGTACCATCTATAGAATATTCGAAATCACCTTCGTTGGCTGGGGTAATCACTATATTTTCTTCCTCTGAAATTACCGATTCAATCTCGGCAATATCAACCTGGTTAATTTCAAAGTTTTTAGTGGTAGAGCAGCCTTCAGCCGTGGTAAGAACCACGCTATAATTCCCCGCAGAATTTATTTCTATTTGTTCAGAATTCTCCCTGGTGGACCATTGATAGGAAAGCCCCGGTAACCCGGCTTCCAGGATTAAACTGGCCCCATCACAAAGTTGTAGAACTTCATCTTCAACCTGTGGAGTTTCATTTATAGTAAATTCTATCGCTGTTTTAGCACTCGGGGTACATTCTAAGCCTTCATTTAAAGCTTCAACATAATAAGTGCCGGGTGATTCGGGCAGATAAGATGTGGTATTTTGCGCCAGTAAATTATTATTTTCATCATACCAGTTCGCTACTTCATTTTCTTCTATTGCAACATTTAAAGTTGGAATTTCTTCATCACTACAAATACTCACATCACCCCCGCTTTGTGGTGGCTCAGGAGTTTTTAAAATATTTACAGTAAAAATTTCTGAAACAGAACTGCAAAGATTAGCGCTTAAATTAACGGGATCTTCGGCTACTTTCACCCTGTAATACCGGGAATTATTTAAGGCGGGAGTATTATAGATTTCGTCATTTTCACCGGGAATATTTATCCAGGTTTGATTATCGCTACTTTCCTGCCACTGGTAGGCGTGAGTGTTATACACCGAATAATCTGGAGTTGCTTCCAGGCTAAGGTTTACAGGGGCTTCTTCTGCACAAATATCTATTCTGTTTTCATCATTTTCAGCAGTAACCGTAGTAAGATCGCCGCAAGATCTAAAAATTATATCGTCTATGGCAAGATCATTTCCGCAGCCGCCATCACCATTATTGAACATTTTTAGAATTACAGAATCCTGCCCTGCTTCGGTTTGAAAAGTAAGTGCGTATTGCTCCCATTCCGGACTGCTTTGTGAGGGAATATTTCCTGTATTTCCTTCTTTTAATAAGTTCGCATCGTTCTCATCCCAAATTTCAAAACGTACATTTATAGGAATTCCACCATCTGGACATACTGTACTGGAACGATTGTAAATATTAATTAAATAGGCAGAAAACTCATAGGTAGTGTTTTCGCAAAGGCCGTTAATTTCTGTGCGGTAAAATCTGCCAGAACTAAAAGAAGCATTTACAATTAAAGCATCGCGATTTGAAATGGTGCCGTTGGGTAAACTTGAATGCCAGGAAGTGATTACCCTTCCTATTTGGCTGGAAAGTGTATATTGTCCATCCTGTGGATCCTGGTTTACATAAGTATAATTAGTAGTGCCGGCAGGTAATTGCGAGACGGTTTCAAAATCTTCATAAAAAATAGGGTCACCCTTGCTCCCTTCACAAAAGCCTAACTGGGCAAAACCTGAAGTGCAAATTATAAGAAAACAAAAAAGAAAGAAAACTTTCATTAATTATAAGGTCAATCCCATAGGAAAAAGCATCTCTGGCTTAAATCCATTTCCGGTAGTATGCCAATAATAGATTCCAGCATCATGCTGGTTTCATTTTCTCAAATGTACACAATTACGGCGCGTCTTGAAATTGCATTTCAACTTTTTCGAATTTGTAAGCATTTGGCCAGCTTTGATTTTCAGCTTCGGCAGCTATTTTTAAAATTCTTTTTTTAAATTCAGGAAGTACGCCTTCTTTCAGAATAAACTTCACCGCTTCTTCAAAAGATTTGAAGATACTTTTACAAAATGCTTCTTTTAAATTGCTTTTTTCTTCAGCAAAAGTTTGGGCAATTTCAATATTAAAAAGCATTAAATCTGCGGTTAAATGGGGTTCTACCCCAAGTTGTTGGAAATGTTTAATTTCCTTTTGGGCAATAGATCTACGGGCTTTTGGTTTGCGCCTGGTTTCAGGAAAATATTCTTTAGAAATCTTTAATTTGGCCTTCCGCATTAGTTCTTCTTCCCGCGGATTAAACACAAAATCGTAAAAAACCTTTACCGGTTTAAAACGTTCGTAGAGATCTACAATTTGCTCTTCCAGCTGCTCCTTATCTAATTCCTGAAGGTATTTTTTTAATTGGCGTTTACTCATTTAGCTGAAGTTTGTTTTCGCTATGGTCTTTTGAAGGTTTTCTGAAATTTCTAATAACCATTGTACCTGGCTACTTACTAATTGAGCTTCCTGCAACCTTAATTGTACATCTTTTTGGTCTTTTACGGGATCTTCCTTTAACTGATTTTCCCTTTCTACCAGTAATTCTTTATAGGTTTTTAATAAAGCTGAAGCCGCTTTTTCTGTGCGGGCAGTGTCAAAATCTTTTAATGTTTCCTCTTCTTCTAATCCTTTTATGGCATTTTCTAAATTAGTACAAATATGGGACACAAAAACTTCAAAATTCTTAGAAGCTGCCGTGGTTTTATGATTTTGAATAAAAGTTCCCAGCGAAGCTAAAGCCGAAAGAAAAGTTTGATTTAAACCTACAATTTTATAAAGCTGGCTTAATTCTTTCTGTTTGTATTTAGGTTCCTGCGTCATACGTTGAAATGAAGCACTTAAATTACCCATTTCTAAAAATGCTTTTTTCCTTGAGAGTTTATAAGAGGTTGGCAAAGTTCCTTTTATATGATAAAAACTATCAATTTCTTGCAGGTAATTTTTGTTGGCTCCAATACTTTCTTTAACCACATTTTTAATATGTTGTGACTCCCAGGCCGGCCATAAAATAAAATTACCAAGGGCAGCAAGGCCCGCTCCCAATACGGTATCTATAACCCTAAACTGAATCACATTAAAAACATCTGGTTTTAAAAGCGAATAAATAAATACAATACTCAAAGTAATAAAAACAGCTGCTGTACGGTAGTTACGTTGAATTAGGGAAAAAGCAAGAGTAAGGGAAAACAGTCCTAAAATACCATAAACTACCTGGTTTTTTGTTATAAAAACAATTCCCAGGGCGATTACCGCACCAATTAAAGTTCCCACTATTCGCTGTTTAGACCGGTCTTTGGTAAGTCCGTAATTGGGTCTCATAATTACCACAATAGTGAGAATTATCCAGTAAGCATTTTCAAAAGAAAAATATAATCCTATGCTGAATCCTACTAAAATTACAATAGCCAGCCTTAAGGAATGCTTAAAAATTGGAGAACCAAAATTGAAGTTTTCAACAAGCATTTTAGGGTCGTAATCTTGCGGAGTAATAAATTGGGAAACTTCTTTATTTTTCAGCAAAACCGGTTCCCGGGTATCTAAATTATGTAAAACCCTAACTATGGTATTTATTTTTTGTCCCTGCTTTTCTAAATAATCGAATAAATTTTGAAGCAGAAATGTTTTCTCATTATTTTCTGAAGAAATAAGCATCCGAACTTCCTGGAAATTTTCTTCTACAGCCTTTAAATATTGCCTAATTTCTTTTGTTGAAGATTTCTTTTTCTTCTCTATAACCACCGAAATTTCATCAAGCTGAAAAGCAATTTTTTTAATCAATTTTTTAAAACGCTCCAACAATTCGCGATCTTCCTGTAAAACTTCGTCCATTTTACTGTAATCTACAGGATTGGCCATTGCCAGCTCTAAAATATCTACTAATTCAATAAAAATTAATAAGCGTTTTCGGGCATAATTTGAATTCCCCGAGGCACGCCTGGCGTTTATAAGAATATTGCGTAAACTTTCGTGTTTTTCGTTAAGATCGGTTTGAAGAATAAATAATTCCTTCTGAAGTTTTTCTCTTTTAGCGGTTTCAGTAAGTAAATGCGCCCTTGTTTTTAAGTATTTCGCGGTAAGTTCAAGACATTCGGCTAAAAGCTGTTCGGTATGGTGTTTAGGGTTTAGAAAATTCCAGATATTACTTAAAACCAAATACCATAAACCACCTCCAACAATAAGTAAACCGCGTTCCCAGGGTAGAATTTCAGTAGAAATATTTGCAAAACTTAGTACAATGGCAAATAAACCGGCAAAAGCTACCAGTGATGCCCTAAAACCGTAAACCGCGAGATAGGCAATACCAAACATTAATATTCCTAAAAATGGTAAAACAAGCCATAGATAAGCTGAAGCATAGCCCATAATTATAGAAACAATACCGGCCAGAATAGCTGCAAGAATCACCCCTATATTCCTGTGTCTAAAACTCCCGGGTATATCACTAGGAGAACTTAACAACGCGCCCATTGCGAGAACAACTCCAATTTCAAAATTCCCCAACCAAATAAAAATCCCCACAGGTGAACCTATAGCAAAAGTGAGTACCATTGCCTTAGAGAAATCGGTGCTTCTAATATATTTCAGGAATTCCTGCCAGTAAGTAAGTATAATGTTAGGCAAATCTTATGCGTTTATCGAAGCAAAGTTACGGTGTATTATAGAGTATCAACCAATAGTTTAAGAAATGATAACATTTGAAACATAAATTAGATTACGGTGCATCTTGCTACGAACTCATTCTTTTCGGTTTAATCCATTTCGGTTTTTTGGTAGTAAGCAGCTTAAGAAATGATTTTAAGTTTAAATTAATAATTGTGAGTTGCAGGGTTCTATTCTTCGCAGTAATTTAAACAAAAGCTGAATTTTGCTTGCCGTGATATAATTAAGAAAATTTCAGTATTAAAATAATTAAATAGTTTAGAAATGAATAAGAGTATACTTTTAAAGGACCGCCCGAAGGGAAAACCTTCTTTATCAGATTTTGAAATTACCGAAATTGAAAAACCTTCACCAAAAGAGGGAGAAATTCTATTGAAGACGAAATATATTTCAGTAGATCCTTATTTACGCGGAAGAATGCGAGATGAAGAATCTTATATTCCTCCTTTTGAACTAAACAAGCCCATAGAATCTATGTTGGTTGCTGAAGTTATTGAAAGCAAAAACAAGGATTTTAAAACTGGAGATGTTATAAGTGGAATGTTGAAATGGGAGCTTTATCAAACTCATTCTGGTGAGAATTTGAATAAAATTGACACCAACCTGGCCAAACCAAGTGCCTACCTGGGCATTTTAGGTTTAACCGGGCTAACCGCTCATTTAGCATTGAAACATATTGGAAAGCCTGAAAAAGGTGAAACTCTTGTTGTGTCCGGGGCAGCCGGTGCTGTTGGAAGTGTAGCCGGACAAATTGGAAAAATTAAAGGCTGCAGAGTTGTTGGCATTGCAGGAAGTGATGAAAAGATTGATCATATAAAGAAGAAATTCGGCTACGATAAAGGCATCAATTATAAAACCACTGAAAATATGCAAAAAGCCATTGAAAAAAATTGTCCCGATGGCGTAGACGTTTATTTCGATAATGTAGGTGGCGAAACCCTGGACGCAGTTATGATGAATATTAATCGTTTTGCCCGAATTATAAATTGTGGCGCGATTTCTATTTACAATGAAAATGGAATGCCGACGGGCCCTAGACTTGAAGGTATTATGATTAAAAAAAGTGCTTTAATGCAGGGCTTTTTAGTGCGTAATCATTTTGACGAATTTGAAAGTTCTATTAAAGAATTAGCAGGATGGTTAAATGAAGGAAAACTTAAATACGATGAAACTATTGTAAAAGGTTTCGATGAAACACCGCAGGCATTTTTAGATCTTTTTGAAGGAAAAAATACCGGAAAAATGGTAGTTGAAATTTAAGGAGCACCCTCTAAATGTTAGACATTAAAAAAGCGTGTTTGAAAAATTCCTAACACGCTTTTTTATTGAGGGTGTAAATTAAACTCTGTCTGAATTGAATTATTTATTAATTTCATTCATACAGAATTATGACAACAAAAGAACAACAAGAATTCGAGAAGAAGGTACTTGACCAGTTCATGTCTGGCAAGAGC